>JACZYS010000261.1 GCA_022570975.1 Candidatus Zixiibacteriota bacterium
GTTAAATTCTGTTTGTTCTTCGGCCACGGCAACGTCTCCACCGCCTGCGGCAGCAACCGCTACCGGAGCAGCAGCCGTAACGCCAAACTTGTCCTGAATAGCTTTGGACAGGTCGGCAAGATCCATGGCACTCAGACCGGATATTTGTTCAACAATTTCTTCAATCGCTGTGTTTGACATTTTATTTACCTCACAATTCTATATGTTTAAAAATTACTTATTTTCTTGTTTCTTAGCTTTTGCTTCTTATTTTTTCTTCAAGAGCATCAATTGAACCAATCAATTCACGGAAAAATCCGTCGAGACTTCCAACCAGTTGACTGAAAGGAGCTTCAACGGCGGCCACCACCATAGAAAGAATAATATCTCTTGGCGGCAAGCTTGCCAGTCTCGTTATTTCTGCACCGTCAAAAAGCTTTTCATCTACTATGAAGGCTTTCATTATGGGCAGCTCTTTACTCTTAAAAGAGTCATTTAGTATCTTTGCGGCTATAGCCGGTTCATCTTCGGTAAAAGCGATAGCAGTCGGACCGACTAGATGTTCATCAAGTCCTTCCGTGCCAGCTGCTTTAGCACCAAGTTTTATCAAAGTATTCTTGGCAATCAGATAGGTAATCTTGTTTTCGCGAAGATTTTTTCTCAGTTCAGTAATATCTTCAACATTTAGTCCCTGATAATCAGTGACGAAACAGGAAGTTGACTCTGCAAACAGTTTGGTAATTGTCGCTACTGCTTCAATTTTTTCTGGTTTTGGCATATCTCATTTCCTCTTTCTTACTTCTTAATTGCGGCTATCAAGGCGTGATGGTCTAACTTTATTCCCGGACTCATGGTTGAGCATACTGAAACAGCAAGAAAATAAGCCCCTTTGGAACTGCCCGGTTTTGCTTTTAAGATTGCTTCAACGAATGTGAGAATATTTTCAGATATTTTTTCCTTGTCAAAGGAGACTTTACCGACGGCCGAGGCAATATTTGCCTGCTTGTCAACTCTAAATTCAATTCTTCCGCCTTTTACTTCCTTAATAGCCCGCTCCAGATCCATTGTTACTGTCCCTGTCTTTGGGTTGGGCATCAGACCTCGTGGGCCAAGCACTTTTCCCAGCGGACCAAGCACTCTCATCATATCTGGGGTAGCTACGGCAACATCAAAATCTGTCCATCCGCCTTTAACTTTTTCGGCTAAGTCTTCTCCTCCGACAAAATCTGCTCCTGCTTTTTTTGCTTCTTCAACTTTGTCACCCTGCGCAAAAACAGCAACCCTGACGGTTTTACCGGTTCCGTGAGGCAGAGAAACGGTTCCACGAACCATCTGGTCGGCATGTTTGGGGTTAACCCCCAGACGAATTGCGACTTCAACAGACTCATCAAATTTTGAAAACTTATTTTCTTTTAAGATTCCGACAGCTTCGTCAAGAGAGTACTGACGGCCAGGTTCAATTTTTTCTCTATAAATCTTTTGGTTTTTAGATCTTTTCATATTCCTTACTCTCCCTGAAAGCAACTTGCTGTTCGATCAGGTTATATCGAATAAATTAATTCTCTATTTCTGAACTTCAATGCCCATAGAACGGGCCGTTCCTTCTATAATTAACATTGCCGTCTCTATTGAGGAGGCGTTCAAATCTTTCATCTTCTTTTCAGCAATTTCCTTCACCTGGCCTCTTGACACTTTCCCAACCTTTTCCTTATTGGGAACCCCCGAACCTTTCTCAATCTTTGCGGCAAGCCTGAGCAAAGTTGAAGCAGGCGGTGTTTTAGTAATAAAGCTAAAAGATTTGTCAACATACACGGTAATTATTACCGGGGTTAAAATACCTTTATCCTGCTGGGTTCTGGCATTAAAGGCCTTGCAGAACTCCATAATATTTACACCCCTCTGGCCAAGGGCAGGTCCAACCGGCGGGGCGGGGTTTGCCTGTCCTGCCGGAATCTGTAATTTTATAAATCCGCTAACTTTCTTAGCCACTAACTACTCCTTATTTACCTCTCACAACTTCAACCTGAAGAAAATCAAGTTCAACCGGAGTTGGTCTTCCAAAGATTGAAACCATAACTTTTACTTTTCTCCGCTCCATGTTTACTTCACTGACCGTGCCTGAGAAATCCTGAAAGGGACCATCGTTAACTTTAACCGGATCACCGGACTGAAAAGGAACTTCTGATGTTTCTTCGGTTCTGCTTCTGTCAATCTGACCAACTATTCTTTCCACCTCTTTCTCTTTAAGAGGCTGTGGTTTAGTCGTCCCGACAAAATTTGTTATCCCCGGAGTAGAAACAACCAGATCCTGAGTTGTTTTATTTAAGTCAACCTCAACCAGAATGTAACTGGGTAGAAACTTCTTGGTAGTAGTAGTTCTTTTGCCCTTCTTCATTTCCGTAACTTCTTCGGTAGGGACAAGAATCTGACCAAACTTATCTTCAAGTCCGGCATTTACTACTGCCGACT
>JACZYS010000262.1:0-1593 GCA_022570975.1 Candidatus Zixiibacteriota bacterium
ATTTAGAATTATATTTACCAATGCAGTTATTCCTTGGCTTAAAACTCTGGAACCCTGCCTGTTTATTGAAGACAAGGTAATTCCTGATACTATATTAATGAATCTTAGGAACAGATACCAAGAAAGTATGGTCAATGCTGCTGCAGATGCAATGTATTCCTTACCATATAACAATAAAATTATCTTATCTGAAAGGATATAGATCCCTGCAGATATTGGAAGACCAATCAGCAGCATATATTTAAATGACCTCTCATAGACGAACTTAAGCGATTTCTTCGAACTCATATAAAATCTTGATATTACGGGATAAATCGCATTGCCATACATCATAGGAATAAATATAAGTGCAAGCATTATGTTGGCTGCAGCTGAATAAATACCTACTTCAGTTGTTGAGCGTATTTTTGAAAGCATAATAGTGTCTATATACATAAACAAACCGGAGAAAACCAAAGAAAGACAAAACAAAGAAGATTTTCTTAATAATCTCTTTGTTCTCAATATACGAGATAATCTTTCCATTCTTAAAGGCTATCTCTTCGGCTGTTTGCTGGTTTGCATCTGAAGGAACCATAATTGTAGAACGTAACTTCCCGTTTATTTGAACGGCCAGCTCTATTTCATTGCTCAAGATGTTGTTCCGGTCATACTGCGGCCAATCAGACTTAAATATCGAGGCTGGCATTCCGGCCTTTTCCCACAATTCTTCAGCTATGTGAGGTGCCATTGGGGCTATTAACTGTAATATTTTAAGGATAATAATGTCATTTAGCTTTTCATTTTTGACTTTATCCGGAATGAAATCCCGTACCAATTCCATCAAAGCTGAAATAGCCGTATTGAAATTTAATCTCTCAAAGGATACGGTGACTTTTTTGATAGATTGGTTAAGCTTGACATAGATGGCAAATTCATCATCTGACAACTCATCTTTGTTAAAGTAATACTTTAAGTCACATTCTGATTGACGATAATTATCCAAAATATTACCGATTTTGTTGGTTATGAATTTTTCAACCCCGGTTAAAGAGTTGTCACTCCAGAGAACTTCGTTATCAGACGGGGCTGTAAAATACATTCCCATTCTGGTGATATCAACGCCTCTGGTTGCCATTAATTCAATCGGCGAAACGACATTACCCTTGGATTTTGACATTATTTCACCGGTTGAGTCAGAGACCATGCCGTGATTAAAGAGTCTCGTGACTGGCTCATCAGTTTTAACCCAGCCAATATCTTTGAGGAATTTGTGGAAAAAACGGAAATAAAGCAAATGGCCGGTCGCATGTGATATTCCGCCAATATATAGGTCTATCGGTGTCCATGAGCCGGCTTTGCGCTTATCAAACGGTTCCGAATCATTATGGGGATCACAATACCTGAGATAATACCATGATGAGCAGACAAAGGTGTCCATAGTGTCCACATCCCTATAGGCCTCTCCCCTGCATTTTGGACAGGCTGTTTTGACAAAATCAGGCACGTCAGCCAACGGTGAACGTCCTTTTGGCTTAAAATCTTCTATCTTAGGCAGCAGAACCGGAAGTTGGGCATAGGGAACCGGAATTTCACCGCATTTTTTACAATGAA
>JACZYS010000262.1:1603-2443 GCA_022570975.1 Candidatus Zixiibacteriota bacterium
TAGATCCAACAACTACGAAATCTTGACATTGTTTGCATTTCCATATTGGTATAGGGGTTCCCCAGTATCTTTGCCTGGAGATAGACCAATCTCTTAGTTTGAAATTCTTTTTGAAGCGGCCAAAGTTATTGTCACGGGCGTGCTCTGTTATTTTTTTGATAACCTCATCTCCTGAGAGACCGTTGAACTTATCAGAATTAATCAACGGACCGTATCCGGTATATGCTTCATCCAAATCATTTGAGAGATTTGAAGAATCAGCTTCATCTATAATTACTCTTTGTATGGGGATATCATATTTCCTGGCAAAAGCAAAGTCTCTGGTGTCATGGGCCGGAACACCCATTACCGCTCCGGTTCCGTAACCGGCAAGAACATAATCGGCCACCCAGAGCTGTACTCTGGTCCCATTGAATGGGTTGATAAGATACTTCCCCGTAAAAACACCATCTTTTTCTTCAGTAAGTGAGGAACGGTCAATATCAGATTTACTCAATGATTTTTGTTTGTATGCCATTACTTCTTTGAGCCTGTCAGAGTCCAATTTAAGTTTGGTAATTAAATCTGATTCCGGAGCCAAGGCCATAAAAGTAACACCATAAATCGTGTCCGGGCGGGTGGTATAAACTGAAACTGTTTCTTTTGCATTTTCCAGCTGAAAATCAATTTCCGCTCCGTAAGAACGACCAATCCATTCTCTTTGTATCGCTTTGATATTGTCCGGCCAGTCAGGGAGTTTGTCCAGATCATCGGTTAAGCGGTCGGCGTATTCTGTTATTTTGAAATACCATTGTTCATGTTCTTTTTTTTCAACTTCACTACCGCACATTTCACAGCATC
>JACZYS010000263.1 GCA_022570975.1 Candidatus Zixiibacteriota bacterium
GTTGAAAACAAAATATTTGGCCCCGAAGCAAACCTTATCTGGGACGAGGAAAACGGCATCACCTATCCTGATAGTATCAGAACCCCATCATATGGCGTGGGTGACGATTGCCTTTTAGGTGGTGACCTCTCTACACCAAAAAGATGTATAAACTTTTATAATGGCGGTATCTGCATTGCTCGCTCTGATACTTTAGTTGACCGGGGAGATCTTAACTTGAACAACGTTCCTTATGAAATCGCCGATGCCGTACTTTACTCAAACTACTTCATAAGAGGCCTCTCTGTTTTTTCCATCGACACTCCCAGACAGGTCGCCGCATCTGATATCAATGTCGACGGTCTCACCCTGACAATCGCTGATTTAGTTCTGCTTATCAGAGTTATCATTGGTGACGCTGAGCCGGTCCCAAAATTTATTCCTTATGATGATGAACTTCTAATATCAACTTACATCTCAAATAATAAGGCGATAATTTCAACTGATGCCGTAAGCAATGTGGGCGCGGCCTTTTTGGTTTACAATATTGAAGGTGACCTCATTGTTGGTGAACCGGTGCTCGGTATTGGGGCTTCAAACATGGTTCTCAAACATTCTCGGGTTGATAATGAATTACGAATACTCATATTTGACTTTGGCACCGAGAAAATAAAAAGCGGTCTTCAGGAAATACTTGAAATACCGGTCGAAGGAGAGGGTGCTTTAAATCTGGTCAAGTCTGAAATTGTAGACTATTATTCAAGACCATATATAACAGTTTCAAAAGACGCTCAACTTCCAAAAGAGTTTAAACTCAGCCAAAACTATCCCAACCCGTTTAACCCGGAAACGGTAATAGAATTCTCACTGGCTAAGTCTTCGGAGTGGACGCTTGAAATTTATAATATTACCGGTTCCTTGGTAAGAAGGTTTAGAGGCAGTCATACTCCCGGTGTTATATCTCTCAATTGGGACGGAAGAAGCGACTCCGGCAACAGAGTAGCTTCCGGAATATATCTCTACCGGTTAGTCACAGAAGATTTCTCAGACACCAAGAAGATGCTGCTCTTGAAATAAAATCCCCTCACTGATCTTTCCTCAGTGGCGCTCGGTGGTTTTGCCGCCGGGCGCATTTTTATTTGTGGTAGTCTGTCCCTTCGCTTTCAATATTTTTTCGGCTTCTGCTTTAATTAATACAGAGGAACAAAGAGAGCCGGAATTTGGTGGGGGAGATATGATTTTAATATTAAGTTTAACCAATTTGCTTAAGAGTTTCTTGTAATGTTCAACTGCTTCTGCAACCCAGCTCTCTTTATATTTTCCAATTGTCAGAATTGTCAGCTTAAACAAGCGGAAGCACCTTGATGTTCAGCTCAAGCTTGCGGGGACCCCCAAGCTCACAGAAATAGATATTCTTTGTTTCTCCCAGCAATAGTTTGTTACGCTTAAACATAATCTGTTCACCGGTAATAGAATCATGATCATCCTGCGGAGAGTTTTCATTGCTTCCCTCCTGATTAATCTGTTCGGGGATCTCCTGCCTTAGTTTATGCAGGTGTTCACGTTTTGACTCTTCGTCGGTTCTATCATTTATTGATATGGCGGCTGACAAAGAAGGAACGGTGCAGATGATGTATCCGGAATTTATGTCAGATCTTGATATGGCATCTCTTATTATCGAAGTTATGTCAATCATTTCTTCTCTGGATTTTGTGACTATCTTGATTGTTTCCATTTAGTTAAACAATGCCTCCGCAAATTGAGATGGGTCAAACTCCTGAAGGTCATCAACTTTTTCACCAACTCCTATATATTCAACCGGTATATGAAGCTCTTCGGAAATGGCCAGGAGCATTCCTCCTTTGGCCGTGCCGTCCAATTTAGTAACAATCAATCCGTCACACCCAACCGAATCTGAAAAATATTTTACCTGACTCAGGGCGTTTTGTCCGGTAGAGCCGTCAATGACCAGCTTACACTTTACCGGTATATCTCCCAGTGCTTTTTCTGTTACCCGTTTAATTTTTTTCAGTTCTTCCATCAGATTGCTCTTTGTATGAAGTCTTCCGGCTGTATCAATCAGCAAATAATCAACATCTCTGGCAAGAGCTGCCTTGGCTGCATCAAAGGCAACAGCCGATGGATCTGCCCCCTCCTTTGACTTAATAATATCAACATTTGAGCGCTCGGCCCAGATAGCAATCTGGTCGATGGCAGCCGCCCGACGTGGGCGTCGAACGTCTCGACCCCATCACCGGCCGCATCCTTCACGTGGTCGGCAAGTCGCTTCCCCACATGCAGAGCGGCTATTCGGTCCGCACCCAGTACGTCGGCCTTGCCCAGCAGCAGGCAGGCCTCGAGCCCCACGTGGTAACGGCGCTGGGCTTTCCTGGCCGTCAGGCCGACGTCATACCGCTCTATGAAGAGGTGGACGGCATACCCTATCACC
>JACZYS010000264.1 GCA_022570975.1 Candidatus Zixiibacteriota bacterium
GATATGAATATCACCGGTTCTTATAGTCAAATATTCACCATAAGTTTCATAATCCTGCCTGGTATCCACTCCTTTGTCATAAATTTTTACTTTTTCAGAAGCCTGAGCGTCATCAAAAACAACCATCTGCTTTGAGCCAACAACAACCAGCTTGCGGTCTTTGTGCGGGTCTAGCCAGCTGACATGAATATGGGCCATGGTGTTGTCACCAAAATGGATGGTGGTGAATACCACATCTTCGATTCCCGGCTGAAGGTATGACGCACCTGTTGCCGTTACTCTCACCGGGTCTTTGTCGAGCAGATATAGAATTATAGAGATATCATGGGGGGCAAATGACCAGAGAGCGTTTTCTATGTCTCTCACTTTACCCAGATTTACCCGGCTGGCATAGAGGTAGTAGATGTTGCCCAGTTTTCCGCTGTCGATCAGTTCTTTGATATAGATTGTAGCCGGATGATAAACCATGATATGACCTACCATGATTATTCTCTTAGCTTCATCGGCTGCCTCAACAAGTTTTTCACCATCTTCAACTGAGAGGACCAACGGTTTTTCAACAAAGACATCTTTCCCGGCTTTAATTGCAGCCATGGCAGCTTCAAAATGGTTGGACGGAGGTGTGGCAAGTATTACTGCTTCAATATCATCTCTTCTTAAGATGTCGTCATAGTTGGTGGTTGTTTCTAATCCGGGATACTGTTTTTTGGCTGCTGTCAGTCTTGACTCATCGGTGTCGCAGGCCAAGACAAGTTTTCCGCCAGAAAGATTATAAAAATTTCTCAGCAGGTTTTTGCCCCAGGCGCCTATACCGGCAATGGCCATATTCTTCATTGAGATTCCTCTGATTTTTTATTCTTTTTAACTCCGGGAATCCATCCCATGTAGGCATCTAAGAATGACCGGGCTCTCAAATAATTTTCCGGACTTTCCGATTGCAGTTTGTTAAAATAATTTAAAAATGAAGCCAGCAGAACCGACAGAAACAATGAGCATATGAATCCTATGATGAGCACTTTCGATTTGTGGGGGAATGAATGGATATCAGGTACTTTTGCCCTCTGGAGAACAGAAAATTCTGGTACTGTCCCCTGGCTTTGAATTTTTGCCTGCTCTACTCTTTCCAAGAGCAGGGCTGAAATTGCTTCTTTGACTTTTACTTTTGTAAAGAGAGCTTCGTATTCTCTTTTAAGTAATGGAATTTTATCTAAAGGGAGGTTAAAAAATGAGGATGTTCCTCCACCCTTTTCTAATTCTGAAAGCTGAAGGTTGATGCTCTTTTTTTGATTGGTCAAATCAGATTTTGAAAGATTTGACCCGTCATTTGAAAGTGAAATATTCATGTTGATTTCGGCCAATTTGACTTTCAGTTCAATGGCCTGCTCCATGACCAGTTTGGTCTGTTGGTTGAAGTCTATTGTTTTATGCTCAAGCTGAAAATCTATGAACTCTTGTTTTACCTGTTGCAACTCTGATTGTAATTCATCAAGTTTACTGGTGTAAAATGTTATCTTCTCATTTGCCTTTTCTGCAACGATGCTTTTGTAAACGTTATGCAGTTCATCAATGAAGGCATTTACCAAATTGGCTGACATTTCCGCAGAGCGGTCTGTAACCGAAATCTCCAGCAGGTCTTCTCTGGTTTTGGTTATATATGCCCTGTCCATTAATTTATGATAGGCGTCACTTAATCTCACCTTGTCGTAATGCTCTATCAGATTGAAGTCATTTATGATTTTGTCGCTTACCGTCCTGCTCTCAAGTATTCTGACAAAAATATCGGTCGTTCCGGTGAGCGGTCCCATGTCTAACTTGGTCAGCCTTTTTTCATAGTCACCGGTGTTGATAATAATAGAGGATGATTCTGATGGAGGCAGAAGAAGTCCTTCGGCCGTGTACTCTTTTGGAAGGTTCCATACAATTGCCACAGTTAGGGTGGTCAATAAAGTGGCCGTGAAAATAATAAAAGTTCTGTAATTTGCCAGAACTTCCAGAAAGAGCCAGAAATTATTGTTGTCACGATCGCTCAAATTTTGTCTCCAAAAATATCATCAGTTTCATAAAACAATCTCAAAAAACGGTAACCGGCAACAATAGTGAAAAGATGTCATATTGTCAACCGCAATAAGCAATAGGATAACTGATTATCTATTAGCACTTTACATCCAAGTCTCGGCCGGGAGAAAAGCTGACACGAAAAACAGACTTAGCTTGATAAAATATATGGTTGGTTGAGTCAAAACAGAGGAAATTCTTACAGAAAAAAATTGAATCAAGGAGTAATAACGTTAAGACTGAAATTATATACAACCGTATCAATAATAACTCCGTTCCCATCTTTAATAAGGCTGCTTCCGGAAAGAGCTAAAGTGCTGCTTGTTATGATTGCTGCAAAAACATCACTGGGAATCCTTAAT
>JACZYS010000056.1 GCA_022570975.1 Candidatus Zixiibacteriota bacterium
GCTTTCCTGATGGCGCTCACAGTCCATCTGGCTCAAATGGCCAGGCGTCGCGCCAGAGAGCTTGGGCTGTCGAACCGGGAACTGCGGGAACAGTCGCATACATTACAGTATCTCCCTCTGTACCGGGTTGGCAGTTACTTACTATAATATCAAATGAATCAACAGCAATCGCAATTCCGTCTGAGGCACTAAAGACCAAGGAATATACTCCAGATTGAGCAAAAGTTGGTGAAAATACAAATCTTCCAGTTCCATCGCCATTATCAGTAAAATACATATTGTCTGCTAGTGGAGCCATATCTAAGATCAGAGAGTCTCCATCTGAATTAGATGCGGTGAACAGATAATCTATAGTATCACATTCAGTTATTTCAAAATCAGCAACCGGTTCAATTATAGGAGGGAAATTTATATCTGATACAGTAATTGAAATTGTCTCTTGATCTGAACCACCATTTCCGTCTTCGACAAGAATAGTAGCTGTATATGTTCCTGCATCTGCCGGGGTAGTAATCCATAAGAAGAGAATCATTCCGGCAATATTGGTGTCAACCAACTGCGCGTCTGAAGGGAGGTCAGTGTTTATCATTGAAAAATTAACTAAATCTCCATCGTCATCGGATGCAGTAATTACAAAAAAGAGGGAAGAACCCTCTTCAACAGATTTATCTCCGATTGGGTCTAAGACCGGATTACGGTTTATCTCATTTACAGTAATATTGATTGTTACAGTGTCAACTACTTCGCCGTCAAAGGCGTAGAATGAAACTGGATGAATGCCAGCCTGATCAAAAGTAGGCGTCCAACTAAAACTACCTGTATTGTCATTATTGTCAGTATATGATGCTCCTACAGCACCTTCGGTAGTCATTTGAACAATTTCACCATCTTCGTCAGTAGCCATTACTGTAAATGCAAGATTGACACCTTCATCAACAGACATATCTGCAAGAGAGTCAATGACAGGTGGGCGGTTGACATTTGTTACGGTAATTGTAATTAATTCAAATGCAGAGTCATCGGGAGTAAAAGCGGTATCAACGGCTGAGAAGATAACTTCATATACACCTGCATCGTCAAATGTTGGAGTCCAGCTAAAATGACCCGTTCCGGTGCCATCATCAATAAATGAATATCCTACAGGTAAATCAGTAAAAGAAATTTTCATCAATGGAATATCACCGTCTCCATCGGTTGCCGAGAAGCTGAATTCCAATAGCATATTTTCTGCAACGGTTTTGTCTCCGATAGAATCCATTACCGGTTTGATATTGAAGCTGTTCACTGTTATTGAAATAATTTCAGAGGTTGTATCTATTTGGTCAGTAGCAAAAAATGTCGCCGAATAAACTCCGCCATCACCGGAAAGAGGAGTCCAGTCAAAAGTTCCTGTGCCATCGCCGTTATCTGTGAAAGCAGAAGCGGCAGAGGCCGGCAAGTTGGAAGTTAGTCCGGTCACAAGAGTTTCACCGTCGGCATCTGTCGCCGAAATAGTGAAAGTTAACTGGACTGTTTCGTCTGTTGTCTTATTTCCAATAGCATCAAGTACGGGAGCGCGATTGACATTGACGACAGTAAAAACGACAGTCTCGCTGTCAGTTCCCCCTACACCGTCATTTGCAGCAAAAGTCGCACTATATTCTCCGGCGTCACTATAAGTAGGTGTCCAGCTAAAAGAACCGGTGCCATTGCCATTATCTGTAAAGTTTGCACCCGCAGGCAAATTTGAATTGACCATTGTTAATACTGGAACTTCGCCATCGTCATCGGTGGCCGCGACAGGAAAATTCAAGAGAACATTTTCATCAATAGTCTTTGCGCCAATAAGACCCAAAACCGGATCTTTATTTGGCGTTGGTGCCAAAGGGTCAAAAATCGTAAAACAATGAGGTCCGTCCCATGCAGGAACAATTGAGAAATTGTCAGATGACCATAACCAGGTGTTTGAAGGACGGTAAAATGCGCTGTCTACACATATTTGTTTTCCGTTATCTTCCGCTGAGAGAGGTCCAATATTTATGCTCCAAACAGTGTCATTGAACCCGTTTTCAAGCCCCGGTTCAAAAATTACAAATCCCCCAAACCCAATTGTATCTGCATCTGCCCCAGTAATACTGAAAGAGTTGACAAAAATGCTACTCATCATCTGGCCGACACCGACAGTAATGGCTCCGGAATGAGCACCGGTTGTTGTATTCCAGGTGGCGCCCTGAGGTGAGTAAATCCTGAATCCGTTACTAAAGCCGGTTATCAGTTCTTCCTCGTTTTGCTGTAGGCGGAAAAGGAATGATATGGAATCGTTTACTTTTAAGGTATCGGTGTTGTACAACCCTGTCACAGCATCTAAAGTTATGCTGCTTTGCCCCCATGTGGAAACAGAAGCAAACATTAAGATGGTGAAGAACAAGGCAAGAGTTTTAAAACGCATTTAAAAAGCTCCTATGATATTGATGTTTAAAAAATTATTTTTCATTAGTTAAAATATGTTCAGTCAATTCTTTCATATAGAAAAAAACAGGAGTAGTCCTGCTCATAATTTTTTGCAAAAATAGACGGCCGGTGAAATTGTCTATCATATCTCATCTCCGACAGGTTTTTTATCCTAAATGTACTATCCTCAAGTGTAGTAATTTCTTACTAATTTGGTTAGACCAAAAGACAGTTTCAGGGTATTAGTCCCAAAATCAAATTACCCAAATATAAGAAATCGTTCCCAAAAGTCAATAGTTAGAAAGAATTTACAGCAGTTTCTATCCGCATAATCCTAATCTTATTGACTGTCTGAGAGCCCTTTCTGTTTTATGTGAAGCAAGATTAATACCAAAGAAGCACCAAAAAAATCGATCAATATGTCAAAAACATCAAAATACCTTCCCGGAACAAAATACTGGTATATTTCATCAGCTATGGCAAAGAGAAAAAGAAAGAGAGAAGAGACAAAAAGCGTCCTGTTTTTGTTCTGTTTTAGGAGCTGAAAGTAGGAGCGATATGCCAAAAAAGCAAAAAGAGAATACTCTATAAAATGCGCAACCTTATCTGTGGCAATAAATTTCAGCGGTGGGAGAGAAAGATTTGGGATTGAAGAAATAGCCGCTACCAATATGGCATAAAAAATAAATGGCAGGTGAAAGCTTATAAATGGTCTGCTTTTCATAATTCATTATAGATTCTTTTTTGAAATAATTCAAATTGATTTCTCCCCTAATTGATAAAACTGGTCCTATGCTAAATAAACAATTTCTGCGTCTTTAATCCGGCTGGTATGATTTTATCAATATTATTTGATGAGAAAAGAAAGATAAGATGATTTCATACAAAAAATGTGCAAAACATATCACATATGCTTAAACATATCACATATGCTTAAACATATCACATGTGTCACATTAATCATCGGTTTGACTTGTCATATTCAATTGAGTTAATTGAAATTATGTTAAAAAGGTTCAAAGATAATATCAGCAAATTCGCCTTAATTGAAATGAATGACTCAATACTGGTAGCTCTTTCCGGAGGACCGGATTCTGTTTGTCTACTCATGCTGTTGAACAATATAAAGAAACAATACCGGCTAAAACTTTTTCCCATATACATAAATCATATGATTCGTCCGGAAGCTGCCAAAAAGGAGATAAAGTTCTGCAGGCAGCTTTGTAAAACGTTAAACCTACACCTAACTATCCAAGTTGTAAATATTCCAGAAATAGCAAAACTTGAGAAGATTTCCCTGGAGGACGCCGGAAGGAGGTTCAGATATAAGATTTTCAGTGAAATTCTATCGGAAGAAAAAATTGATAAGATTGCTCTGGGGCATCATGCCGATGACAATGCTGAAACCGTTCTTTTCAGAATCTTCCGTGGTACCGGAATAAAAGGGTTAAGGGGGATTCCTGCAAAGAGAGGGAAAATTATTCGCCCGCTAATAAGTTTCAGAAAGTCTGATATATTTGACTTCCTCAAGAAAAATAAGCTTTCCTTTTGTAAGGACCAATCCAACAAGAGTTCGGAGTTTACTCGCAATTATATCAGGAATGAGCTGTTACCTGAGATTAGAAAAAGAATCAACCCGGAGGTGGTGTCTGCCCTAATAAACTTATCAGAAACCGCTGCAGAAGAGGATGAATACCTAGCTTCATTGACAGAGAAAGAAATTAAGAGATGCCTTTCAATAACCCCCGGAAGAAAATTTGAAATTAATCTGAACAAATTTAATTCTCTTCCCGGCTGGCAAAAGAAAAGAGTCATAAGATTCTGCCTTAGAGAACTCTCTGACCGGAAGAGTTTTCCCGACCGGCAAACGGTTGAAAGAATTCTTGACTTAATAATTTCTCCAAAAAGCTCAATCTCTTTGCCTTACAAACAGAGGGCAGAGTTGTCACAGCAGTCACTTTTTCTGTTTTCAGACAGGAAGATAGAATTTAATTTGGAGCTTATCATAAACAAACGCTCCCAGCTAAAAGAGCTGGATATATGGCTCAAAGCGTCCCAAATAAAATATCTGCCTAATAAATCGTCATTTAAAAGAATGTCCAGGGAGGTTTTTCTGGATTATAACAAGGTGATCTTTCCGCTGTTGATAAGAAATTCTAAACCGGGAGATAAGTTTAAACCACTTGGCTCAAGCGGAAACAGGAAACTGTCCGATTACCTGATAGACAAAAAACTTCCGCGAGCTCTCAGAAACGAAATTCTGCTGGTTTGTGATCTTAAAGGAATTATTTGGTTATCCGGTTTTGAGATTGCTAATCGAGTAAAAATTGATAAATTGACTAAAAAGGTTTTGAAAATTGAATTTGATAAAAGAAGACATAAGAAAACTGCCGTTTGAGATTCTAATTGACCAGAAGACAATCTCAGAAAGAGTGGCAGAACTTGGCAGTGAAATTACAGCTGACTACACCGGGAAGAAACTGGTTCTGCTTGGCGTTTTAAAAGGCTGTATTGTCTTCATGACTGATTTGATGAGAGAGATTGACCTGCTGCTGGAAATTGAGTTCATTTCCGCTTCATCTTACAAAACAGGAACGAAACAAGACTCAAATATGACAATTTCACCAGTATCTACCCTTTCACTGGCCGGGAAACATGTTTTGATTGTTGAGGGAATAGTGGACTCCGGCGATACTTCAGTTGCTATCATAGAAGAGATAGAGAAAATGGAACCGGCCTCACTTGAAATGGTTACTCTATTAGATAAGCCGACAAGTCACCGGAATAAGCTTGATATAAAATATAAAGGCTTTACTATTGGGAATAAATTTGTAATTGGTTACGGCTTGGACAACACTCAATTGTACCGGAACCTTCCTTTTATTGGAAAAGTTGCCGATTAAGTAGATATGGAAACTTGCATTTAATAATGAATATATGCAAGAGAATTGTCGTATAACTAAGCGAGACAGAAATTTTTGGAATTTGGAAATATTTTATAATTTGAACGATTTGAAGAAATAGAAGCTGGAGAATTTGTGAGTAATTTGGAAAATAATGATAATAAATTGAATAATCAGAACAAGAAGGATAAAGACAAAGAGCCAATGGGCTGGAAAGGTGCCAGCAAGTCACTCGTGTTTTGGGTGGGGCTGTTTATTATGGTCACTTTGATGTTTACCTGGTTCAATAATTTGAATCAGGAAGGAACAGAGATTACCTACTCAGAATTCTTGACTGAACTTGAAAACGGAAATATTGAGGAAGTCTCTTTTACCGATCAGGAACTGGATGGTAAACTAAAAGATGCCCGCAATTTTCTCTCAACAAATTCTTCCACCCAATATACAAAATTTAGAACCAGAATCCCCTTTCCGGATATTAACTATGATTTGGTAACAAGAATTGAAAAAGCAGATGTAAGTATTGTTGTCAAGACGCGAAGTATTGATTTTATATCTGTCCTGTTGTCTTCGGCACCCTGGATAATTCTTATCTTAATCTGGCTCTTTTTTATCAGGCAAATGCAGGGGGCCGGAGGAGGAGCCAAAGGGCTTTTCTCTTTTGGAAAAAGCAAGGCCAAGCTGATAACCGATGAACGTCCCAAAGTTACTTTCGATGATGTGGCCGGAGTTGTTGAAGCCAAAGAAGAGCTTGAAGAAATTATAGATTTTCTCAGAGAGCCGGCCAAATTTCAAAAATTGGGCGGCAAAATCCCAAAAGGAGCTCTCCTTTTAGGTGCTCCCGGTACAGGCAAAACTCTTTTAGCCAGAGCTGTTGCCGGTGAGGCCGATGTTCCCTTTTTCTCCATGTCAGGTTCAGATTTTGTGGAGATGTTTGTCGGGGTTGGTGCCAGCCGGGTAAGAGATCTCTTTGAGCAGGGGAAAAAGAATGCCCCTTGTATAATCTTTATTGATGAAATTGACGCTGTCGGGCGCCATCGCGGAACCGGTCTTGGCGGTGGGCATGATGAAAGAGAGCAAACTTTAAACCAGCTTTTAGTTGAGATGGATGGATTTGAGTCAAACGAAGGAGTCATTTTAATTGCCGCTACCAACCGTCCCGATGTTTTAGACCCGGCACTATTAAGACCGGGGAGATTTGACCGGCAGATTGTGGTTGCTAATCCTGATGTCAGAGGGCGCGAAGGGATTTTAAAAGTCCATGTCAAAAAACTTAAACTCGCAGATGATGTTGACCTTGCCATTTTAGCCCGCGGTACTCCCGGCATGACCGGGGCTGACCTGGCCAATATGGTAAACGAAGCCGCCCTGTTAGCTGCCAGAGGCAACAAGGAAAACGTGGCTATGGAAGATTTTGAAGAGGCCAAAGATAAAGTAATGATGGGCTCGGCCAGAAAATCACTGGTCATTACTGAAAAAGAGAAAAATATGATTGCCTATCACGAAGCCGGCCATACTCTGGTAGCAAAATTTCTTCCCAAAGCTGATCCTATTCACAAAGTTACAATTATTCCACGAGGCATGGCTCTTGGTGTAACTCATTCTCTTCCGATTGATGAAACCCACACCCACTCCAAAGAATACTTAGAAGCCACTCTGGCCGTGCTCATGGGTGGAAGAGTGGCAGAGCTTTTAGTCTTAAACCAGCTTGACACCGGAGCCGGAAATGATTTGGAAAGAGCTACAAAATTGGCTCGTAAAATGGTTTGCAGTTGGGGGATGTCTGAAAAAATCGGACCGCTGACATTTGGCAAAACAGAAGAGCATATGTTTTTGGGGAAAGAGATTCAGAAATCAACAAACTATTCTGAAGCCACTGCCCAGCTGATTGACAGTGAAATGCGCTTATTTGTAGAGAATGCAGAAAAAACCGCAACTGAAATCATCTCCAAGAATATTAGCAAGCTGCATGATTTGGCCAGTGCTCTTTTAGAAAGAGAGATTTTGGATTCCAATGAGGTAGATAAAATTATTGGACGTTCGTCCGGTAATGTTGAAAAAGTGGAAAAATCTGTCCGTTCTCAGAAGTAGCTAAGGTAGTTACACATTTGCATAAATTAGAACCGGTTAGTTTCTTGATAAACTGACCGGTTTTTTTGAGCCAGTCTGTTCTTGACCTAAATTAAAGATTCAATCTTGTAGGTCAGGTGCCCCGTTCGTGCGTAGTCGAGATGCCATAACTCCGAGAAATTTTTAATCGTTGACAATATCTGATATTTTCATATCTTTAAATCAGCTTAATAAACAGAAATCTCTTGCTCGGAAATTTGATATATGGCTCTTAAAACTTTCAAAATACTTATTTCAAGTTCCATATTGCTCTTTACTTCCCTCATTGCTGACCCACTCGTCACTCGTGATGACTTTTCTTGTTATGATACCAGCAATACTGGTCAAACCTCTCTTTCCTATTGGCCTTCAATTGCAATAGATGCAAAAGGATATATATATCAGATAAACAGGGGAAAAGTAGATACTATTTGGGTGCACCAATTTAATGTCTTTGATAATTATGGGAATCAAACTCAACCCGTAATTAACTTCCTCCCTGAGATTATAAACGATACAAACTGGAGGGCTTATGCTAATTCACCTATTTATTGTAATGATGCAGGAAATTCGTTAGCGACAATAATCAGCACTCCACCATTTGTTTATGGTGATTTCTTAGAACGTGACTTTGGCTTTATATTTGATTCTACTGGTTCTTCCATTGACGAACCTATCTGTTTTACCTGCGATCCATATTATGATGAAAAAATTCAAGGTAGACCATATGGTGCTATAAATAATAGTAACGTATCTGCGATTGTATGGGAAATGATACTTAAAGAATCGCCCACTAAGGATTCGGTTCTCGTAAGGTTGCATTATCCAGATAGTGATTCACTTTCTCCAGTTCTAAATCTAATGGAACTTCCTCACCCATTGGAAGAAGAGTTGATTTACGAAGGAGATTATGATATTTTTAATGATCCTTCAATAGGACTGGCAGACGACAATTCATTTGCTGTTTCATGGATTGCCAGAGATTCTGATTTTGATTGGGCGCATGTATATTATGTGGTTTATAATGCTGACGGAACTCCCAGAACAGATGTAATGATGGCTGACTGTGACGGCTCTTTTGGAGATACAGCCAACTGTGTTTCAGAAAACGTTCATCGTTTAGACATGATGATGGCAGCAAATGGGGATTTCTATATCTTCTGGTATGAGATTCATTGGACAGCACCATATCATATACACAACCATGTTTGGGTACGGGGTTTCTATCCAGATGGTTCTCCCAAATATGATGCTGTAAGAGTTAATGATGCCGATACTCTGTGGATGCAGTGGGGTCAAAATATTCAAGCAACCCTTGCCTGTGATGACTCAGGCAATGTTCTGGTGGCATGGTCAGATGCGAGATTACATCCTGACAATGGATTTGGCATAAATTCTATGGATGTCTATGCTCAAAAAATCGATCCAGCAGGAAATCTTGTTGGACCCAACATGAGAATCAACAACATTCCTGGGATTGCAAGTGTTCAGGGTAACGGTTTTGACTGTGATATCAACAACGCAGGTCAGGCAGTAATAATCTGGCGAAACTATAATCAGGATATAGCAATCAAGGCTCAGCTAATGCCATATGATGATGTTGGACGATATGCACCGGGAGATATTAATGCAGATTTGTCTGCAAACATTGCAGATTTGACAACAATGGTTAAATTCATGTTTAAAGGACAGCAGAATTCATTTTGGCCAAGAGACCTTGTAGATTTCAATGGTGACTCCACTAGTGGCAATATTTTAGACTTAACATATCTTGTAAAATACTTTTTCAAAGGTGGTCCAGAACCTAACACCCCAGATGAAGGCATCCGCCCAAACCCCGGCAAATTCAACCCGTATGAGTAGGAACTGCTTTGCCTGCTTTATTTTACATAATAAGTTGCTCGTAGAGTAATAGCTGGGGCAGTGAGACACCTGCCTTCCACAATAAACGCCTTCAATTCATAGTTAATCCCAACATAGAATAAATCTTTACATTCTTGTAAGTTTTTGTCCGAATGCTTGACAAGGTATTATCAACTGTTTATTATCATAGCGAATAATGAGATTCTAAATGAAAATGATTGTCATTTGCGTTTGGCTCGGTTTAAATTTTTATTTGGATGGCCGACTTTATGTATCAAAAGTTCCTGACAGCTACAGTTCTTGCAATAATTCTCACTACGGCTTTTCTAAAAAACGCTCTTCCTCTTCTATGCGATGCTTTACCTCCTTGTAGATTGGTGGCCGTTTATTCATAATATTCTCGAAGAAAAGAAAGTCAGCACTTTTGCAGAACAGGTAACAACATCGGATAAGATTGATAGAATTGTTACCAATCGGATTATCGGACCACCTTTGTTTCTTGGTATCATGTTCCTGATGTTTCACCTCACTTTTACGGCAGGAGACCCAATGATGGGTTGGATTGAAAGTCTCTTTGGCTGGCTTGGCAGTATCGTTCAGACTTGGTGGCCGGCAGATTCAGATAGCTCACTTAAGTCTTTATTGATGGATGGCATTATTGGAGGTGTCGGCGGAGTGATGGTATTTCTACCCAATATCTTCTTGCTTTTTCTATCGATTGCAATTTTAGAACAGTCCGGCTATATGACCCGGGCGGCTTTCATTATGGATAATATGATGAACAAAATTGGCCTCAATGGAAAATGTTTTATCCCTATGCTTATCGGTTTTGGCTGCTCCATACCTGCAATTATGGCGACCCGGTCACTTGAAAACAGACGTGACCGCCTGACGACTATGTTGGTTATACCTCTGATGAGTTGCGGCGCCCGGTTTCCTATTTACGCACTCATAATACCCGCCTTTTTCCCCCAGAAATGGCGTGGAGGAATGTTGCTGGCAATCTATATGACCGGTATAATTCTGGCAATTGTCCTGGCCAAACTCCTTCGGTCAACAATCTTGAAAGGAGAATCAACTCCTTTCGCAGTCGAATTACTACCTTATAGCATCCCTAATTTCAAAAGTGTACTAAGTCATATGTGGGGAAAAGGATGGCTTTATTTGAAAACAGCAGGCACCCTGATTCTTGGTGCCTCCATTATTCTCTGGGCACTTGCTTTTTATCCTCAGAAGTCTCTTTTTGACCGGGACTACGAGGCAATGACCAGCCAGGTTACGACTCAGTTTGAAACTGCAATACAATTACCAAATGCCAATATTGATTTGGAAACTGCTCTAATGGAAGAGCAACTTGAAGGAATTGCCCAATCCAGGCAGGCCGAGGAGATGGCCTACACCATCTCGGGCAGGATTGGTCGCTGGACAGAACCAATCATGCAGCCTATGGGGTTTGACTGGAGAATAAGCACGGCGTTAATAAGTGCTTTAGCAGCAAAGGAAGTGTTCATTGCTCAAATAGGTATAGTTTATTCGGTTGGTGGAGCGAACGAGGTCTCAGAAGCACTTCGTAAAAAATTGACAGAAAACTACTCTCCTCTGGTCGGATTTTGCATCATGCTATTCGTACTTATAAGTGCCCCATGCATGGCCACTGTTGCCATCACGATGAGAGAAAGCAATTCATGGAAATGGGCTTTCCTTCAGTTTTTCGGTTTAACCGGACTGGCATGGATTATCACAACAATAACTTACCAGGTGGGAACTTTGCTGGGGATTGGCGTATGAGGGAGATATCATGTTAGATACAATTGTCGTATTGTTGATTGTAGGCGTTACCGTTATGATTTTCGGGCGATCATATTATCGGTCGCTTGTAAGAAAGAAGCATGGTTGTACTGGCTGCAGCTCCTGTCCCGTTTCAAGTAGTTGCGGACCTGTTATTTCGAAAATCGATAAGAAGGAAGTAACTCAAAGAGGTTAATAAATTTCACGCCAAGTAGCATTGCTGCTCTTTTTATCTTATCTAACCTAATCTTGATATTAAAAAAATGCCTGAAAACAATAAATCTGTTATCATCTGGTTATCGCTAGCTGCCCTGGTAATTTTTTGCACCATCATGATTGGCGGAATTACCAGATTAACCCACTCGGGACTTTCCATGGTTGATTGGCGTCCGTTGATGGGCATCATGCCCCCAACAAATGAAGCAAAATGGAACAAAGTTTTTGATATGTACAAACAATACCCTGAATATCAGAAACTAAATTACGACATGACTCTCGCAGATTTTAAAGCTATATATTTCTGGGAATATCTTCACCGGCTCTCGGGGAGATTGGTTGGTTTAGTTTTTTTTATTCCCTGGACTTATTTTCTCATAAGAAAAAAATTCACCAGAAAACAAAATCTTAAACTGTTTTGCTTGGTGTTTTTGGTAGGGGCTCAGGGAGTTTTGGGCTGGTATATGGTGCAGAGCGGACTGATTAACAATCCCCAAGTGAGCCACTATAGACTGGCGGCCCATCTTACTCTGGCACTGGCTCTGCTTGGGGCGGTTGTGTATGAAATTCTAAATCTATGTTATGA
>JACZYS010000265.1 GCA_022570975.1 Candidatus Zixiibacteriota bacterium
TATCAAAATTAGTATAAACTTTCTGGACATCTTCGTTGTCTTCTAAGAGTTCATATAATTTTATCATAGAACTGGCTTCTGATTCTGTATTAAGTTTCACAGAATTTTGGGGGCGCATTGTAATTTCTGACGATACCAAGTCAATTCCTTTGGCTTCTAAGGCTAAACGAACGCTGTCAATTTCCTGAGGCTCGGTTAAAACTTCAAAAGAACCGGAATCCGAAAGAATATCGGTTGCTCCGGCATCGGTTGCAATCTCCATCAGGGTGTCTTCATCGGTAGCCTCAAATTCAATAGTAATCACACCGGTTTTTTCAAACATCCAGGCCACACATCCATTGGAACCCAGATTACCTCCATATTTTGTAAGAAGGTGTCTGATATCGGCCACAGATCGGTTTTTATTGTCGGTCATCACTTCCATAAAAATGGCCACTCCGGCCGGCCCGTAACCTTCGTAGGTCAAAGATTCATAAACTACTCCCGGAAGATTCCCGGTTCCTTTTAATATTCCCCGTTCAATATTTGCAGCCGGCATATTTTGAGCTTTGGCAGATTCCACCGCCGTTCTCAGGCGCGGATTAGCGTCAACTTCGCCGCCCCCTTCGCGAGCGGCTACAGTGATTTCTTTTATTAATTTGGTAAAAATTTTGCCCCGCTCGGCATCGGTTTTACCTTTTTTTCTCTTGATTGTCGACCATTTTGAGTGACCTGACATATATCATTCTCCTGAGCTACAAGCAGCATCTATGTAATTCGAGTAAGTTGCTAATTTAGGAAATTTTGAGCAAGTTGGCAAGTGCGAGATAGCTGTTTTAAGTTAGATTCTTTTGTTGATACCATTTCAGAAAATATCAATATTATTAACATGGCATCACTGTTCACAAAAATCATAAAGCGGGAGATTCCGGCCAAGATATTTCATGAAACCGATGATGTTATCGTCATTGCCGACATCAACCCCAAGGCTCCGGTTCACCTGCTTGTGATACCTAAGACTGAGACTAAGAATTTCTACCTCACCCCTCCAGATACATTAAGTATGTTGAATAAAACGGTCTTGACCGTGGCCGAGAAACTTGGGCTTGAAGATCATTTTAAAGTCTGGATACATAACGGCTTTGGTCAGGAGATTGACCACCTGCATTATCATTTTCATTCCGACCGGGGGCGGGAGCGGTTGAGGTTTATCGAGTAGCTGAATCTGTTGGAAGTGCAGAACTTTCACACTACTAAAGAAAGAGTGTCTCCAACCAGATTTTCTATGATTTGCTGTTGACTTATTTCAGATCATTGCTATCTTACCGATAGGATAAAGATATGTTGCGATTAGATTTAGACATTTACTGGTCCCCGGAGGGGGGTGTTGCGAATTGACCGGAGTTCGAGTTCGTGATGACGAGTCGTTTGAAAGAGCCCTTCGTCGTTTCAATAAGTTCTGTGAAAAAACTGGAATACTCTCTGATATAAAGAAACATCAGCATTTTGAGAAGCCCTCTGACGCCAAGAAGCGTAAGATGGCGGCTGCCAGGCGAAAAGCGAAGAGAACCAGAAGAAGCTACTGAGAAGACCGAGTTGAATTAACGATTCTCAAAAGCGATTATCATGGCCCCGAAAGAGCTCCTGATAAGACAGTGAGTTGCTTTGGGGTCTTTTTTTCGCCTTTGGATAGTTAATTAAAACTTGCCAGCTATTTTTGGCGGCTGCTATATTTGGTTGCTTTGGAGCGAAAACCCTAATCGGGAGTGCGGTTATGAACTGGATAGATGGCGTTTTGCTTGCTCTGATACTGGCCTCAGTAATTGTTGGATCCAAGAAAGGTCTGATTCGTGAGTTGATGGCCTTTGTGGTATTCTTCACGGCCCTGATCTTTTCGGTCAATTATATCGACGTCTTTGCCATTTGGGTCCATGATAAATTGGGCGGCTCTCCCCTGATTTCTGCCTTTCTTTCGTTTGTCCTTCTGCTTGCAATATCGTATCTAGGATTCAAGCTGGTCGGGCTGCTATTTTACAAAGTAGCCAATCTCAAATCGGTCAATGCGCGCGACCAGATGGGGGGAGCGCTGATCGGATTCTTCAGGGGTTGGTTGGCGGTTGCGTTTTTGACGCTGTTGACTTTCCTGTGGCCAATGCCCGATAAGTTTTACACCAGCTTTGAGGCCTCCTTTCTCGGTCCGACAATCGCCAAGACAGTTCCCCTGATTTTTGAGACCACCGCTAAACTGCATCCCAAGAGTCCCAGTTTCATGGATAAAGTGGAACGGACTCTGTTAATGACGACGGCGCAAAACGGTTCCTCCCTGCTTGACAAGGATCGAGCGCAGATTTACCGTATCCTTTACCAGATTGAAAGGTTCTTTGATCCGGGAATATCTGAAAGCTGAATAAGCTTTTCTTAGT
>JACZYS010000057.1:0-9611 GCA_022570975.1 Candidatus Zixiibacteriota bacterium
CTAAGCTTCTTTAGATGGATATAAGTTTCAGTCAAAGACCGGACAGTCTTGTTGCTCTTACCGAAGTAACCGTGTCCGGCGAAGTATTAAACCCTGATTCATCGGTGTACTTCGGTGATGGTCAGTTTTTTGCGACAGTTTATGATTCTGAGAGAGAGAAAAGACATTTTATTTTGGACCCCACTGGTAATCCGCTCAGTTTTGTAGATTACAATGTCACCGGGCCATTAATTTTTAGAGGCTCAGGTTTTATTTCATCCGGGCAGTTTGAGTTTAAGTTTATCCCACCGCTGGATATTGGGTTTGGCGGAGTGGGAGCAAAAATTTCCGTATATGCTATTCTGGATGACAAGGATGCCTCCGGTTTGCTTGACTCAATATCCGTCTCGGCCACGATTGCCAATTCATCAGACAGCACCGGCCCGGAGATTACATATCAAATAGGCTCAAATCAAAATTTCTTAAGCGGAGATTATGTCAACAGTAACGATAAGCTAAAATTGCGAGTCTTTGATTCATCCGGCATAAATTTATCAGGAGGCCTGGGGCATGGAATCTCGCTGGAAATTGACCAAAACTCCGAGTCTCTGATAAACCTGACCGACCTCTTTGAGTATGACTCCGGAAGCCATTTTGGCGGAAGCATAAATTATCAACTGGCCGGTTTATCGTCAGGAACTCACAGTCTGAAAATAAAAGCATGGGACAATGCCAATAATTCTTCCGTTATTCAATTTGATTTAAAAGTGGTTACGTCGGGTAAGATTGAGATAGCCGAGCTTTTAAATTATCCCAACCCGATGAAAGATTCAACTCTTTTTTCATACTCTCTTTCACAGCCGACAGAAAAATTTTCTATTGAAATATTCAGTTTATCGGGAAGAAAAATAAAACGTTTTGAAATAAATAATTTTCAGCCAGCCGGCTATTATCAGGACATCATCTGGTACGGCGTGGATTTTGCCTCTGAGAGGGTTGCAACCGGAGTTTATATTTATAAGGCGGTTGCATATTCTGCTGTTTCAGGCGAAGTAGCTGAGTCATTCGGAAAAATAATTTTAATTAACTAATATGGAGACATTTACAATGTTAAGAAAATTCATTCTGACAACTTTGATGATGGCCCTGATAATGGGGCTGCCGCTAAAATCAAAAGCAGAAATTTCAAAAGCTGCCGTCCTCTTTTTGAGAATTGCAGCCGGTGCCAGACCGGCAGGTATGGGGGATGCATTTGTCGCTATCGCTGACGATGCCACCGCCACCCACTGGAACCCGGCCGGATTGGGCGCATATCCTCTTTCCAATAGCTGGAGAGAGACAAGAATACCATCCAATCTATTCTCAAGATCAAATTTCGGCAATAAATCCTCGGTTGTAAAAAACAGCGAAACGCCGTTGGTTATAAAAGCTTTCGCACCGGTTAAAGTTGGCTCGGGAAGTGACTACCAAAGCTACGATTATTGGATATTGACAAGTCAAGGCATTGCTCGTTATGACAATAAAAATTGGTACCCGGACGAAAAATTTGATACCAAGACCAATCAGACTTTAAGAGGTATCGTCACCGGTTACATGAAAATTGAAGATGATGAAGAAGCTGATAAGATTATTCACATGATAGCCACAGCCAATTCTTCAAGAACTTCAGAAGAAGTTGCTACTCTCCAAGCCGAAATCCTGAAAATCGTTCCGGCTGACTACAGTATGTTAGAGGGCATGAAAACTCACTTTGATAATCTTATTCAGTCATATGATTTGTGCCTTATCAACTGGGAGAGATTCAAGAAAGTAGAAGATATATTCAAGGACGCATCCAAAGATGGAAGCTATTCGGAAAGTGAACTGGACAAGATAAACTTTGCGGTGGAAAAATCCAAGAACAGATTTCTTCCCGAAGAACTGATTATACCCTATTCATACCTTTTTCAGGGTGAGATAGTTGACATTGCCTCAAGTGTAAAACAACTGGCTGTGGCAACGACCAACGGACTGGTAGTCTTCAATGGCCGACAGTGGCGGAGTATTGCCGATGAATCACTGCCTTCAAAAAATATTACTTCGCTCTTTTCATTAAATGACATTATTTATGTTGGTACCGATAAAGGTATCGTTCAGTATAACGGCCTTAAGGTTGTTCCTTTTGCCGACAACAGTGTGATTCCCGAAGGACCTGTTAGCGCAATGGGAGGAAAAACAAAAAATTCTCTCTGGGCCGTTATAAATGATGATCTCTATTTCTTCAATGGCAAAAGATGGAGCAATTCTCATCCTTACAAAATGGTCATTGATGATTCTGCTGAAAAAATTGCCAAGAAATTTTCACTTTATGGTACTGAAAAAGAAGCAGCCATGTTCATCGACAAACTTATGGCCGCCAACATGACTTCTGTTGTTGACAGGTTAATAGAGGTTGAGTTAGAAGAGCACAAAGAATCTCCGGTGGAAGGATTAACGCCGGGTTTACTTTCTGAAGCCACCGAAGAAACGAGCGAGACTAATGTGACTACCGAGACCGAAACTGTAGATGAAACAACTACGGAAACAAAAGTTGCCGAATTAGTTTTACCGGATGATACTGTCAACGAACAGTTTGATATTGGCAAACAAGAGCCCGGTACAGTGATAAAGGTTCCTTATGTTGGCCAGATTAAGGGAAAAGTTTACAATATTCATGTTGACCTGTACAACAATCTCTGGCTGGGAACCGAATATGGGATTTTTAAGTTTGACGACACCCACTGGCAGTCTCCCGGTTACACAGAATATGTTGTTAAAGACGGAGAGACAGTTGAAGATATAGTTAACAAGAAAAAAGTCAGCACCGGTATGTCAAAAGCAAGATACACGCAAGTATTGAAAGATATCAACGACCTTACCACAGATGAACTGGCCAGTGGAACAAAAATTAAAATTTACAAGAACCCATCAGCGATTGCTACCAACATGATCGCATCGATTGGTTCTACGGTATTGTTTGCCACCAATTCAGGATTGCTTCAATATGACGGTAAAAAATGGCGCCGGTTTGATTTAAAGGGAATGGGTGATTCAAAAGTGCTGGCCATTAGAACTCTTGGTGACGAACTCTGGATTGTCAGTGACGAAAAATTTATTGCCCGGGCCAACGGTAAGTCAGAGCTTACGGCCATGCATGTCAATTGGCTTCCGGAACTGGCCGACGACCTCTACTATGAATACCTGGGTGTTGTTACACACCTTAATGGGATTGGCACAGTAGGAATAAATGCCACCTTCATTACCTATGGTTCAATAGTGAGAACGGACGATCAACAGACCGTTCTTGGAACTTTTGAACCGTTTGATGTTGCCCTTACCTTTTCATACGGTTCACCGCTTACCGGGAATCTCAAAGGCGGAATCTCGGCCAAGTTAATTTATTCTCGCCTTTCAAGTCAGGGTGCCGGCCAGGAGTTAGGCGAGGGAACAGCAACAGCATTTGCATTTGATCTTGGTTTACTCTATTCAGTAACTTCAAAATTAAATCTTGGTATGGCGGTAACTAATATTGGCCCCAGAATGTCATATATTGATGCCGCTCAATCTGACCCGCTGCCAACAAACTTGGCTTTAGGTTTTGCTTACAAAGTTCTGCGTTCCGATTACTACCAGCTTTTGGTTACTGCCGAAGGCAACAAGCAGCTGGTCGGAAAGATTAATGGAATAAAAGATTTTGGCAACCCCAGTGAGGGATTAGTGTTAAACGGCGGTGCGGAATTCGAATACGCCAACCTCCTTGCCTTGCGGGCCGGTTATATTTATGATGAAGAGGGAGAATTGAAAGCCTTTACTCTTGGATTTGGTTTGAAGCCTTTGGAATTTCTCAAAGCAGACTTCGCCTATATTCCAAGTAATGAAAACGTGGTGCTGGCTAATACCCTCCGCTTCTCATTAACTTTTTCGCTTTAAAACTGACTGAATAGGGAGCAGATTTGAGATTAAAGAGACTTTATGTCTATGTCTTTTTGTATTTGATTTTGGGTTTATCTCTGGCTGACAGGATTTTGGCCGGAGATAAACTTTTATCTATAGAAAAAAAAATATCAATCCCAAGTGTAATTGATGGTGAAGTACACCATCGCTGCCTGACACCTGCAATCGGTAAGACAATTACTTTCCCGGTTGAAAGAAAAAACCCGTGGTCACTTCCGTCCAAAGCCCTTTCATCCAGCTATCAAAAAAATATCAACATTCTGGTATTGAGATTCAATTTCAAGCTTGAGAGTCCGGACAACATTAACACCACCGGATTAGGGCATATGGATCTTAGTCGAGATTCAGCAGATTTCTTTGATGCCAACGGTCACTATATTGACCCGCCCCCCAGAGATTCATTGTATTTTGACTCCCACATGAAAGCAATGAGCAGGTATTATGAAAAAGTTTCTGAAGGTAAACTGACTTTTAGCTGGGATATTTTTCCGCCCGGTAATGATTCAATTTATGAACTTCCGCAGGAGATGTCATATTATGCTGCCTGTTTGGATACCTTGCCGGTAGAAACCGGATTCAAAGAAGTTGTCAAAGGGTTAGAGAGATATTTTGTAGATTGTTTGCAGCTCAGTGATACAACTTCTCCGGAAATAGATTTCAGCCAATATGAATCAATATTTTTATTCCACGCCGGCGCCGACCAACAGAATAATATTGGTTTTCCACAAACCTGTTCAGATATGTTTACCGGTTTTATTCGGTTTGGTGATTCCATTCAGGTTGATGACACCACCATCTTTGTAGGCGGCCTTCCTGTTGACAGCGGTGCCGTTAAACTTCGTACAGCTTTGCTAATGCCGGAAACGGCCAGTCAGGACAATCGGGCAACAGCTTTAAACGCTGTTATAGCTCATGAGTTTGGTCATCAGCTGGGTCTGCCGGACTTATACCGGACCGGCAATTTCAGAACTCAGATTGGGGACTTTGCCCTCATGGACAACAACGGCGGAGGAACCGGAATTGAGTTCCCCGGCTTTACCGTTGGTTCTACAAAAGGAGTCAATCCGGTTTTCCCTTGTGCCTGGTCAAGGGCCTTTCTTGGATTTATTGAAGTCCGAGATTACCGGCAGGGTGATGATATATATCTGGTTGCGGCCGAAGTTGTATCTGACAGCCTAAAAGCAGCCAGAATTCCTATCTCAGATGATGAGTATTATTTAATTGAAAACAGGATTCAGGAATTTGACGGAAAGACGACTTTCATTTTGGCTGATTCCAATACCTCCGTTATTCAGGGTCTGGTTGATACAAACCGAACTTTTACCGGAGAATATGACCATCTCATGCCCGGCTCAGGCGTAATTATTTACCATGTAGATGAATCTGTAGCCAGAGCTGACCGGAATAACAATGGGGTTAGTAATTTTTTTGAAAACCAGTTACAATGGGATCATGAAAATAGATTCATCAGGATAGTAGAAGCTGATGGAATTGTAGACTTGGGAGGGTTTTATAACCGGGGCTTTGGCTCTGAAGATGATTTGTACCGCGAAGACAGAAACAACTCTCTGACCCCAAACAGCAACCCGCCATCGATCGACAACACCGGAAATGACAGCCACATCAGGATTACTAATATCAGAAGAGACACGGCCATAGTTAACTTACAACTTACCGTTTTGGACTCGGTTGTCAGATTTGATGTTGAAACAGACGGATTGGTAGAGAATTTTCCAGTTCGTATAGGCTATCCAATAAACCCTAATTCCAGATTTATTCTTATTGACAGTTCAGGGGTTGATACGTTGCTATTCAGTTATCCGTCGCTGGCACCATTAGCCGATGATATTAATAAAGATGGGAAAGAAGAAATAATTGCTGCTTCCGGGTTTATTGTCTCTGTTATGTCAACTTCAGGTGATATTTTTATCAGAACCGAGCTTGGCTGCGACACCTGTATTATTTATATAGATTCATCCCACTCTCGTTATGAAGGGTCTGCTGCCGGAGTAGTTGATGGACGAGAGTACGCGCGGGGGGAGGCCTTTGTTGTTCCGGTTTATTTTCTTGCCCCCAATTTTCTCACTACCGCCCCGGCCACCGGAGATTTTGGTCTGGCTGACTCGGCAAAACTTGTCGCTGTCGGATTTTTGTATAGCATAGATTCCGGGGGAGTGGTACTGCATTCTTTTAATGACGACAATTTTGATGCTCAGGCTGATAATTATATGACCATTCCGGTAACTGGAATACCGGTAGCCATCAATTTTGGTGATATCCTTTATATTGTAACAGATAAGGGGAATATTTATTTTAAAGACAGTTATGATCTAACCGAGGCAAAATCAGTCGCTGCCAATTATGATACTTTATACGGCGCTACCAGACTAAATTCAGACTTAATCTTATTGACTGAAACCAACTTAATGTCTGAAATAAAATACTACAGTTACTCAGACAGCACCGTCACCACTTTCCCACTTTCAAATTCTTACAACCTTGGACCGGTTATAGCTGACCTCAATCTTGACGGCTTGCCGGAAATTATCTGCGCTTCTTCAGCAGGAGAAATAATTTTCCTGACCATGGACACAAATTCTTTCTCCCCCACAACCGGTGCTCCTGCAATTACAGAGCTAAATAGCAAAAACACCGGAAGAACATTCCTGAAAAGACCGGTTATTGCTGATGTTGACTTGGACGGTTATCCGGACGTGCTCTTAGCAGGTGTCAACGAAATTCATGCCTATGATGACCGGTTGATATCAAAGATAAATTATCCTCACCGCTTCTATGACAAATTCCCCAACGACAGTGTCATTGCCTCCCCAATAGTTGCCGACATCGAAGGCGGAGGTCTTCCGGAAATTATATCCCCAACTGCTGTGGGAAATATTTATTCGTTCGGCTCCGGAGACAGCTATGGTTTTCCCCTTTCCGCAGGTGAGGCCAGTTACGGCTCGGCTTTGGTTATCTCTGATTCGGCGGGAAACGGAATGCTTGGTTATTCAGGCGATGACGGCTGGTTTTATCTATGGGATTTTTGGGCTTCCCCCCTTGACACTTCCAAATCATTCTGGAGGATGGCCGGTGCTGATCCATCCGGTTCCTATAATTTTAATCAGGGAAGACTTCCGGCAATAACCCAATACGAAAATCTCTTAGCTGATGAAGACTTCTTCAACTACCCTAATCCGGTAACCGACGGAGAAACCACTATCAGGTACTTCCTTGGCAAACAGGCAACATCAGTTAATATTTCAATATTTGACATGTCCGGTTTCGAAATTATAAGTTTTGCCGGTTCAACTTCCGAGCGAGAAAATGAAGAGATCTGGAAATGCAATGACATTACCCCCGGTATTTATAGATGCGTGATTAGGGTTGACTTCGGGGATGTTACAGAAAATGCTTTTACAGATATTGCGGTAATAAGATAAACGGAGAAGGCGATGAGTTCAGACAAAGCAGCGAAAAAAATTATGATGATAACAATTCTGCTTATTACTTTTGGCATGAATATCTCCGCCATTGAGTTAAAACCAAGCAAGTTAAATTTTGAATATGAAAGACTGAAGTTTGATAATAATCGGTTGATGCTTACAGATAATTTTGGCGATGCTGCCAGAAAACTTTCTGCGGACAAAAGCATGAACAAAAACTTTTACACAAAAAAATCACCGACAAAAGCGTTTCTCATGTCTCTGGTTGTTCCCGGACTGGGACAGTATTATATTGGCGACAAGAAAAAAGCGATAGTTTATGCCGGCGCTGATTTGGTAAGCTGGCTGCTCTATTTTAAATGGGACGGACAGGGAAATAAGCTGACTGACCAGTATGAAACCTTCAGCCAAGCTCACTGGTCAAGAAGTGCATATATTGATTATCTATGGTTTGCAGAGGGTGACAGTTCAGACTATAACATCAACAAGAAAATATTCACCCACCATCTACCTTCAACAAACACCCAGCAGTATTATGAGATGACCGGAAAGTATGACCAGTTTGCCTGGGGATGGGACGATGCCAGTTTGTATGGAGCCGGGTTATACGAGCATATTGCAAACAATGATACAAATATATCGGTTGCAGATTCAGTTCCTTATTCTGCCAATAGATTTATTTATGAGAATATGCGACTCAAGGCCAACAATAAATATGATTATGCCCGGAAAATGCTGATGATCAGCGTCTTCAACCGTGTTATTAGTTCAGTAGCGGCTTTTATTGTGACCAAGAACAAAAATGAACGTGCCAATTCTCCTGACTCAGAGTTCTCCTTTAATTTGAAAGCAGATTTAAAATCTGTTTACAGCAAATATGACACTCCACATTTAAAACTCAGGTATTTGTTTTGATTATGAAAGCAGTCTCATACATCATAGTAATTGTCTTTGCCATAGCCAATCAGTTGAATGCAATTGATCTGAAACCAGCACCTATTAGCTCACAATTTGCTGACAATAAATATCTTTTGAATTCCGATGAATTTGATGAAGAAAAGAACGAGGATAAATCAAAAAAGAAAAAATCAGTTTCGGCTTTAAAAGCAGGACTTTTTTCTGCTGTTTTACCCGGCCTGGGTGAGTATTATGTGGGGGACAAAAATAAAGCCAGATACTATTTTAGCGTTGAGGCCGTCAGCTGGTTAGGATATATTGCCTTTAAGACGTACAGCAATATGAAAAAGGATGACCTCATAAATTTTGCGGCTTCAAATGCCGGTGCAAGTCTGGAAGGTAAAAATGATAACTTTCTGGATATGGTTGGATTTTATGTGAGTATTGATGATTATAACAGTTTTGGCCGTGTCTTTGACACTGATCGACCGTATTTTGAAGACAACACACAGAATCATTGGCGCTGGCAGTCTTTTTCTGACCAGTCAGCTTATCGTAGTTTGAAAAACAGAAGTCGGGAAGCCAAGAGGAAATCTGAATTTATGATTGGTCTGATAGTTCTTAATAGAATTGTATCGGTAATTGATGCCATCCGTTCGTCAAAGGATGCTAACAGGACTATTGATGAATTTCAGTCAAAAAAAGAAGATAATAATTACAAATTCACCATTGACCCTTTCAACAGCAAGCAACAGCTAACTTTTACCATCCTCACCGATTTATGAAGAGCATAAAAAAATATCAAAGTTTTTGTCTTATACTTTTTCTCATCTCTTTAACCGTCTCCTGTTTTAAATCTTACAAGAAAGACAATTTCTACCTGAGAGAACATTCCTCAACTCCGGTTGCTCTCATAGTGGTTGCTGAAATTAATTCTCAAAATAGTGCCATCAAATTCAGTCGTCCCGTAGGAATAGCCATCGACATGGATGACAACATATATATATCTGATTATGGCAATGACCGAATTGTAAAATTCAATAAAGAGCTGAAATTCCAAAGAGAAGTTGGCGGGGGAGGGAGGCAAGCTGGTCTTTTGCTCGGGCCTACATTTTTGACATTAGATAATGACCTCAATCTTTATGTATCCGAAGGCGGCAACCAGAGAATCTCCCGCTTTGATTCCCATTTGAATTTCGTGGATTTTATAGATTTGCTGGGGTTTGAAGAATCACTGGATTACGGAACTCCATCAGGAGTCGCAATTGGAGACTACGGAGAAACATGGATAACCGACAAAGAAAGAAACAGAATTGTAGT
>JACZYS010000057.1:9621-11846 GCA_022570975.1 Candidatus Zixiibacteriota bacterium
TGATTATATTGGCAAATTCGAAAAATTTGTCGGTGGCTTCGGCTACAGTGGGGGGAGATTAAATTCACCCGAAAAAATTATAGTGGACAATGACTTAAATTTTTATGTAGCTGACAGGAAAGGCAACAGAATTGTTATCTATGATGAATTTGGCACTTACTTGAGAGATATAAAACCAAATTTATTGTATCAACCGCTGGCAATGGCTTTTCAGAATGAGAATCTTTGGATTTTGCATACTGCTGATCGCCAGATAGTTGTAACCGATTTAGAGGGAAATCTCATCAATCAGTTTGGGCCGCTGCTTTCTGGCAGCGAGGTGCCGCTTGTCTCTCCAACTGATTTGTCTTTTAACAGTGATGGTCAATTATTGATAGTCGATCCGAGAAGTAACAGGGTCATAATTTGCGACGTCATCTATGATGATGAAGAGCAAGAAAAGAAAAATTGAGAGTCAAATATTTGGCTTAAAAGAGAGCAACTGGTTAATTCAAATTTGTCTAAGTGAATAACGGCCCAGAATGTCATGGACTGATCAAATGCCAAAAAGACGGGTGCAAAAACTTTTTCTCATATTGAGCATACTATTATTTTTAAGCCCTCCAATTGTAAGCTCAACCTCCGTTAGATTCATAGTCACCGGCAAAGACATAAAAAAGGAAATTTTTGTCGGAAGCCATTTCATTTTCAAGAACTCCGACACCTTGAGACTCAACGGAGTCATTTTAGAGGAAGGTGTTGATTACATTTTTCAACCGCTCAAGAAGAGTTTCATAATAAGTAAAGAAGTGATTTCAGACAGTGACAGCCTGGAAGTTATTTTTGCACCGTTAGCCTATTCACTGAACCTGAATTATGGTAACAAAATTAAAAATTTTGATCAGAGTGGACAGCGAGTCACCCCAAAACTAAAATTGTTTTTGAGTCAAGACATAAAAAGTGACCATGAAACTATTAAACTCTCCGGCAGCAAGACTTTCCGTTTTAACAATAACACTCAAGGAAATTCATCTTTTGGGCAGTCATTAAATCTTAACATTTCCGGTAAGTTGGCCCGGAATGTTACAATAAGCGGTGCCATAAGTGACAAAGGTTATTCTCCATCGTATGGCACGGCGACCAGCAGAATAAATGAACTTGACCGGCTGAAAATAAAGATTGAGTCGCCTTTTTTTTCTGCCGCTTTGGGCGATATCGAATTTAAAAAGAGCGGTAGTATTGGTGCCTATTCTCAAAATAAAAGTCTTTCCGGTCTGTCGCTCGATTATAATTCACCAAACATAAAAACTTCGCTTACCGTTGCCAGACCAAAAGGGCATTTTGAGTCGGTCAGTATTTTCGGGGAAAACAACAAACAGGGACCGTATCAACTGAACTTGCAGTCAATAAACAGGTCGGTCGTCCCCGGCTCAGAAACTATCTGGCTGGACGGTAAAAAACTCTCAAGAGGAAAGAACAACGACTACGAAATTGACTACCCCACCGGTGAAATAACATTCAGTCCGTCTGTACTTATTTACTCAAGAAGCCGGATAGCGGTAGATTTTGAACTTCCCGCAACCAATTACAGAGGAGAGTTTTTTGACATAAGCAACCAGATCAATTTTTTTGACTCATCACTGAAACTTAGCTTCAACTGGCAGCGGGAGGGAGACGACAGAAACGACTTCCTGCTGGGAGCTTTAACCGATGCTGACAGAACTATACTTGCCGGCTCAGGTGGTGACACCCTGCTGGCAGTTCGCTCGGGGGTGGTTGCAGACACCGGCGGAAATTATATTCTGCTTAATGATAGTTTGCCGGACTCTGTTTATCTTTATGTTGGCTCTCAAAACGGTGATTACAGAATCAGCTTTACTTTTGTCGGTGTAGGCGCTGGCGATTATTTTTTCCTCGGCGGAGAAGAGTATTTACTTGCCGGCACCAGCAAAGGTGACTACCTGCCAATAGTCAAAATCCCCATTCCAAAAAGAAAAGATTACTTTGGCAGTCAACTTGTCATAACTAACAAAATAACCGGAGAGCTGGAAGCAAATTTCGCAGTCACAAATAATGATGTTAATCTCTTCTCAGAGTTGGATACACAAAACTCCGGCCGATATTATAACATCAGTAACACCAAAGAATGGAGGAGTGAATCATATAATTTACACGTTTTTATAAATAGCAGAGTCAAAGAAAAAGAATTCAGCATCTCGGTGAGAATAAACAGTACTGATTTTGCC
>JACZYS010000266.1 GCA_022570975.1 Candidatus Zixiibacteriota bacterium
TTTCTTGACCTGATATTCGCATCAAGACCTCTGCTCCATTTGCCAATCTGGTCAATTTATTTAGTCTCATTTTCTACGTTTAAAGAAGACAGAGATTTGTCAGTAGAAGAAGTACTTATTATGTTGTCGATTAGCTTAATTGCTGCCGGTGCATATTATCTAAATCAGATATATGATTATGAAACTGATTTGATAAACAACAAATTAGGTTTTCTGCAGAAAGAACTACTGACCAAAAAAGTTCTTTATTTCGCAGCTGCAATCTGTTTTCATTCAGGAATTTTTGTAGCATATAATATCTCCGCATTTCACTTTTTTCTATTAATATACTTGATTACGTTTTCATTATTATATTCGATGCCTGTTTTTAAGTTCAAAGACCGGCCGGTGTTGGGACTACTTTCTAATGGAATTGCATTTGGTTATCTAATTCCATATGCAATAGTTATAGATGTCAAGACTGAACTGTTGCCATTCATTAAGAGCAATTTACCGTTATATTTTTTCTTAACTGTTTCGGCCATTCACATTATGACTACTGTCTGTGATATAGATGGCGACAAGAAAACTAACAAAAAAACTGTGGCTACAAAATTAGGAATAAAAAACTCAATCTTGTCAGCTTTGGTTTTGCTGATTGCCTCTTGTCTAATAGCATATTCTTCTGAAACTTACTCCCTATTAATTGTATCTGCTGTTTCTTCGCTGGTCTTGATTGTTTCTTTTATTATATCAACTCCGGCAATTATCAATTTTGCCACCAAACTGCCCATTTTGCTTCTGACCCTTTTAGCCGGATACTATCAGCCAATTTATCTGATATTTATTGTTGTTTTGATAATTGCCAACAGGATATATTTCAAGAAGAGATTTAAAATCGTGTACCCAAAATTGAATTGATATTTGCATGGTTAAGTTCAAATCAGCTAAATTTGCAGTAATTATTCTGGCAATCTTGTTCGCTTTTAGCGGGTGTAATACTTACTCAAGATATCGCACCGGCGGGGAGATGATGCCCAAAGAGGCCAAACAGGATAAAAACCAGTTCTCGACCAATGAATATTTGAGAATGGGTAAGATTTTGCAAAGTTATCTGGGCAAACCTTATAGTGGCAGGTCCAAGTATGAAAAGGGGCTGGACTGTTCATTTTTTACCAGCGATGTATACAGGAAATTCAACCAAACAATAATCCCCAGAACGGTGAAAGAGCAGTATAAAGTTGGTAGAGGTGTGGCCTTCAAGAGATTGATTTACGGAGATTTGCTCTTTTTTAAAACTGAGGGGAAAAAAGTTTCCCATGTTGGAATATTTGTCGGTGATGGAAAATTTATGCACGTCACCAATTCAAAGGGAGTGATAATCTCCTCTTTTTCTGAGAAGTACTGGTCAAAAAGATATGCCGGGGCAAGAAGAATCTTTTTCTCTGAAAAATAAGTTTGCATTTCTGATTTTTTTCAACTCATAATATCATTATATTTCACATATGACTGATCTTAAAAATAGTTTATCTCTCAAGTTAAAAAACCTGCCCAACAGTACCGGAGTTTATCTTTTTAAGAATAAAAAAAATGAGATAATTTATATTGGCAAGGCAAAACAACTCCGTTCCCGGGTAAAGTCTTATTTTCTCTCGCCCAAGAATCTCGACCACAAAACAGAAAAGCTGGCCTCAAAAATTGTGGATCTGGAGCTGATGGTAACTGACAATGAACTTGAAGCTCTGATTTTGGAATCAAATCTTATCAAAGAACACAAGCCCCGCTACAATATTATGCTTAAAGATGACAAGCATTATCCTTATGTGAAAGTGACAGTAGATGAACCTTTCCCCAGAGTACTGGTGGTCAGGAGAATTGAAAGAGACGGGGCCAAGTATTTTGGGCCATATACCAATGTGAAAAAAATGAGAAAGACGATTTCATTTCTCTGTCAGCTTTTCAAAATAAGAACCTGCAATCTGACCATACCCCACCCCACCGGGAAAAAGCAAAAAGTCTGCCTTGACTATCATATTAACCGGTGCGGTGGTCCCTGCGAGTTTTTTCAATCTGAGACCGAATACAAAGAACTGATCGATTCGGTAATCATGGTTTTAAGCGGCAAATCTTACTCGCTGACAAAAAAGCTCAAAGACAAAATGTCTTCCCTCTCCGATAAAATGCAATTTGAGGAAGCATCGGAGTACAGAGACCGGATTGACGCCTTGGATTCAATGATGCTCAAGCAGAAAGTTGATGTTGGCCTTGATGTCGACAGGGATATTATTTCACTTTCAACCGAGTCCGGTTATGCCGTAGCCGTAGTCATGCAAATCAGGGAAGGGTTGTTAATCGGACGGCAGGATTTTCAACTTTCGACCGACAAAGATGATTCAGAAGTTGAG
>JACZYS010000267.1 GCA_022570975.1 Candidatus Zixiibacteriota bacterium
TATTCTATTCCTACGCCCAAGTCAATCAATATTGTTGAGTACTTGTTATTCTGATTAATACTAACAGCATTTGTCACTATGTCATAATCAAAATAGTTAGCTTCGTAGCTGCCCAGTGCAATGCTAAGGTGAGGGATAAAAGTGTAATTGTCGTTATGGTTATAGAATGAGCGGATGTCAAAATGGAATCTTGAGTTACCCTCGGATTTTGTTTGATCATAAGCAGTGCCGCTGGTATCGGTTTCTCTATCTTTGAAGCTGATAAAATCAATTCCTGCAGAGACATCAAGCATACCTTCGTTCATGGTTAATCCTGCTGCAAATTTATAAATCCCTAAAGATTCGTTATCTTTTGCATCCGGGGCGAATCCACCGTTGTTTCTCTGGGATGAGTGCACCATTCCAAAATGGAAACCAAATAGGTTTTTCCCCAGAGTTCGGCCATAAAACATATCCATTCTTTTGTTTGGCAATAATGTATTGTCAAAGGGAATGTAGGTTGAGGCGGCACCGTAACCAAAATCTGCAAAAAACGGACTGTTGTAAAATTCCGGCAATTCTGTTGAATTGTTGTTAAAGTATGTGGCCAGATACCAGGTCTTGTCTTCGCCGCCAAATTTCCAGTGAAGCCCAAATTTGGTAAAGTCGCCGCTGCCAAATTCACCAACAGCCAGATTTGGCCAGTCATTTAAGCGGGATGGAAACAGATAAATATTTGCTTCGTCCAGCAAAATCATGTTGTTGTCACCCATGGTTTTGACTCTTGTTTCGGTTGCAAAGACAGAAGCCGAAAAGGCAAAGAGACCGAGTGACAGAATAATTAAAAATTTCTTCATCAAAATGTTCCTCAATAATATTATAAAATTAGTTTTTTCAATTACTTAGCTGCGGACAATTAATCTCCCATCAAACCTCCTTAAGAAACAGAAACCTAAGTCAACACAAATCAAAATTCTCAATTATATATATTCAATTTTAGGACAGTAAAAACTAATTTCACCTCTGTCAAAACAACAAAAACTATTTTGGGCCCTACAACGGACAACGTTTCTTTCTACGAAAGAATGCTACTTAAGTTTCTTCCAGATAGATTCCAATTCTTCCAAAGTGAGCTTGGCGATATCTCCGCCTTTTGTTTCCACTTCTTTTTCCATTTTTTCAAACCTGCTTATAAACTTGTTCAACCCTTTTTTTAGAGCCGTCTCTGGGTCAATTTTACATTTTCTGGCAAGAGATGCGGTTGCAAACAACAGATCTCCAATCTCTTCTTCAATATCTTTTATTTCCCCTGCCTTTAATGCCTCTTGAATCTCATTAAACTCTTCACTCATTTTGGAGAGAACATCCTCTTTGTTTTTCCAGTCAAACCCCAGCCCGCCGGCCTTTTCTCCCACCCGATAAGCCATTGTGAGCGATGGCATTGAACGGGGAATGCCGCTAAAGGTAGAATTTGATTTCTTTTTTTTATTGGTTTTTCTCTTTATCTGCTCCCACTGGTCTCTGACTTCTTGTGGACTCAACTCTTTTTCCTCTTCAAAAATATGAGGATGTCTTATTATTAACTTATTAATAATAGAGTTGACCGAGTCATCAATATCAAAACTCCCGGCTTCTCTTGCAATCTGGGCATGGAAGACAATCTGACAGAGCAAATCTCCCAGCTCTTCGGCCAGCAGTTTTTTATCTTCGTTTTCAATCGCTTCCACCACCTCATATGATTCTTCAATCAGGTATGGGATTAAGCTCTTGTGAGTCTGTTTTTTATCCCAGGAACAGCCCTTTTCTGAACGCAGGATTTCCATCAAAACCGTCAATCGCTCAAATAAGGTCAGTTTTTCGTCCAAGACCTGCTCTTTTAACTGATTCATCCAAATTCCTTAATAAAATGCTGTTTTTTCCATTCTTGACAAACTTCCAAGATACGGCTATACTCATACGCTTCAAGGGGAAATCAAAGATTTTGATGATATTTCCCCATTTTTTTGCCTAAAATTGTTATTAGGCTTAACGACAACATACATATTAAACTGTATGACTGGAAAAAATAAAAAGAAGATATAAATGAGCAACAGCCTTAAACCTGAAAAGAAAAAAAGCGGCGCCTATTCTGCGGCCGAGGTAGAAGACAAACTCTATCAACGTGCCCTTGACCTGAAATATTTTCATGGTGATGAAAACTCAGACAAGAAACCATATTCAATTGTAATCCCCCCGCCCAATGTGACTGACGTCCTCCATCTGGGTCATGCGCTCAACAATGTTATTCAGGATATCCTGACCAGAAAACACAGGATGGAAGGATATGAAGCATGCTGGATACCCGGTGCTGACCATGCCGGAATTGCAACTCAAGTGATTGTTGAAAAACAACTAATCAAGGAA
>JACZYS010000268.1:0-283 GCA_022570975.1 Candidatus Zixiibacteriota bacterium
GGAGCCTATCTGGTTTTTAGAGTTGTTGGGAAAGTTGTAGGTATTTGGGTTGTCAGCCACTGGAAAGGATATTCATCCGATATTAAGAATTATCTTGGATTGGGAATGATGGTGCAGGCCGGGGTAGCTATTGGATTAATTGATATTGTCAACAGGTCAGACCCGGAGTTGGGGAAAATTGTCACACCTATGATTTTGGCTACTATTTTAATATATGAAACTGTCGGTCCGCCGGTGATAAGGTATATTTTGATAAAATCCGGAGATGCCGAAGCCGAACAAG
>JACZYS010000268.1:293-2361 GCA_022570975.1 Candidatus Zixiibacteriota bacterium
GAACAATAGAAGACTGCCATAAGGGGATTGACAATCTTCTTTAAAATGGTGAGTACATAAACAGCGGGTAGTTATCTATTTTATTATTTTTCCTGCCAGTCATTCAAAAAATCATTTATGGATTTTGCTCCGCCGGCATCGGGAAACGAGGCTATTTCAAACGGAATATGCTCATTAATTGTAAAGTCAACTTTCTTTGAAAGTAGCTCTTTTAATATTTCTGCAACTCTCTTAACCACCACCTCTGCCCCCTGCCGGGACGTTTCCGGCAAAAGTACACCCAATTGGTTGTCATTTATATATGAGACATAATCAATATCTCTGACTTGATTGCGTACAATATCAATTAGCTCAGCTGAGTTAATTACTCTGCTGCTTTCATCGCTGCTCAAAATGTCGGATAAGTCAAAAACGGACATGGTGACAAAGATAGAGTACCGTTTGGCCCGGCTAAGTTCTGTATCTACTTTTGTAATGAAATTATCAATAACTTCAGGATTGGTACTTGAATTGCTGTTAATCACCATAAGAATGCTCCACCTAAAAAAATTGTCCAATAAATGAACAGCAAAAATTGTTCCGAATCAAAAATTTGAGTTTTATTATGATCTCCTAACTATTTCTTGAACAATTTATTCAAATAAATGGTCGAAACTATTAACTAAAAGAGAGATAGAATGTTAGCCAATCTTTAGAATAGAGTAAGGTTTTAATCGTACCTTTTATCTCTAAAGTTATGTGCATGTTATTGCACATAAAGAGCATCAAGTTACAATTAATTATTGATAAATATGATTACTTAGTAGTGTTAAGTTCGTATTCTTTAATCTTATAGAGAAGCGAGCGATAACTGATTTCAAGCAGATCAGCTGCTTTTCTTCTATTCCAGTTAGTTTTCTGAAGAACTTCGTTGATAATTTTTCGCTCTTCCCGGGCAACGGTTTTCCCAATTATATCTTTAAGGGAGTAGCCATCCTCGGCATTGTAATCTGTTGAAAATGATGAACCGGAAGAGGGACCAACAGATATTGAAGCAACATGCGATGTTTTAGATGACCTGATTAACTCTTCTAAAATAGATTCATCACCGCGAACAACTACCTGTTTAATCATATTTTCCAGTTGTCTGATATTTCCCGGCCAACCAAAACCAACAAGTTTATCCATAATATCATCTGAGAGATGGGAAAAATCTTTTTTGTACTGGTAATTATACTTTTCTACGAAATAGTTTACCAAAAGAGGGATATCTGAAGACCTTTCCCTTAACGAAGGCAAAAAGAGGGTGATTTCATTTAGCCTGTAAAAGAGGTCATCACGAAACAACTTTTCCTGAATGGCAAGTTCCAGATTCTTGTTAGTAGCACAAACAATTCTTACATCAACATGAATATTATGTAATCCACCAACTCTTACAAACTCCTGCTGCTCTAAAACCTGAAGAAGTTTTGACTGCAGTTCAAGAGACATGTCACCAATTTCGTCCAGGAAAATTGTACCTTTATCAGCAACTTCAAATCTTCCCTGCTTATTTTTATGAGCACCGGTGAAAGCTCCCTTTTCATAACCAAAAAGCTCTGCCTCAAGTAATTCTCTGGGTATTGCAGCGCAGTTTACTTTTACAAACGGTCTGTTTTTCCTGGCAGAAAGCTGGTGAAGTGAGCGAGCCACAATCTCCTTACCGGTACCGGACTCTCCTCTGATAAGAACCGACAATTCTGAATCTGAAACCTGCTCAATAATCTCTTTGAGTTTGAGCATCTTGTCTGAATCACCGATAAATCGGCTATAATTATTCTTTGAATCTAATTCTTCTTTAAGTTCATTAACTTCTTTTTTGAGGTTGGTTTTTTCAAGAACAATGTTAATACGGTGTTCAAGCTCTTTGACATCAAACGGTTTCTCAACAAATTCAGCAGCCCCAAGTTTAATTGCTTCAACAACATACTTGGTGTCACCATGACCGGAGACCATGATAACTTCCTGCCGGGTATCTGTCTTTTTCATCTTTTCCAAAACTTCCAGACCGGTCATACCGGGCATTTTGATATCCATGAAGATCAAAGCG
>JACZYS010000058.1 GCA_022570975.1 Candidatus Zixiibacteriota bacterium
CTATCTGTCGTTAAAGGAGCCCTCGTGGCCGTTACGATTCCTGGATTACTGTTGGGGTCAATCCCGAGATAAGACTGAGGATTTTGCCCGTCTTGTTTAATTGCCTGAAGCATGGGAAGATTATTTGTTTTGCCAACTTCGTAATCATCGGCACCAAATCCGGGGGCAATGTGAACAATTCCGGTTCCATCTTCAAGGGTCACAAAATCTGCATTTAATATAACAAAGGCGTCAGGCTCATCTTTGTAGAAATCAAAAAGAGGTTCATATTTCTGTCCGACAAAATCTTTTCCTTTAAATTTTTCCTGAGGCAGTAGTGCCTCTCCAAAAACTTTTTCTATTAGTCCTTCTGCTAAGACATATTTTTCACCCTTATGCTCAACTAAGGCATAATCAGCATCAGCTTTCATTGCCAAAGCGGCGTTGGAGGGAAGGGTCCATGGGGTTGTAGTCCAGACTAAGAATTTATGATCATTTTCAAGCGACTGAAATTTTACAAATATAGACGGGTCTTTTACCATTTCATAGCCGAGTGAAACTTCGTGACTGGAAAGTCCGGTTTCACAGCGAGGGCAATAAGGAACAATTTTATGACCTTTATAGATTAAGTCCCGATCAAAAAAGTTTTTTAATATCCACCAGACAGATTCAATATATTTATTTTCTAAGGTTACGTAGGAGTCTTCAAGATCAAGCCAGTAGCCGGTTCTTTTGGTAATGTCATTCCATTCTTTCAGATATTTAAAAACAGATTTCTTGCATTCCTCGTTGAATTTTTCAACTCCAAATTCAACAATCTGTGCCTTGCTTTCCAGTTTCAGTCGTTTTTCCACTTCAATTTCAACCGGAAGTCCATGGGTGTCCCATCCCCCTTTGCGGTCAACTCTGTATCCCTTCATTGATTTATAACGGCACATGAGATCTTTTACAGTGCGTGCTATTACGTGATGAATCCCCGGCCGGCCGTTGGCGGTGGGTGGGCCTTCAAAAAATACGAATGGCTCTTTATTTTTAGAAAGCCCCAAAGATTTCTTGAATACATCTTCTTTCTCCCAAAAGGCAATAATCTTTTCTTCTGCCTTAGGGATAGAAAAATTATCTTTAAATTGGTCAAATTTCATAGCAATTCCTTTACAGCAAAACAATTTAGCATTTTCCCGGAAAATGTAAAGGTTAAACTGTTAACCTCGAAGTGAGATTATCAAAAAAAACACCAAAAACAGCAATTTCTATTAGCCCAAATATTTTATTACCACCTTGATTTCTGCGCCAAATATTATTTTATAATAAATAATAACATTGACTCATAAAGGACGAAGATAATGGAAACAAAAATTCTGGATAATGAAATTATTAGCCGGGACAAAATTGACGATAAACACAAGTGGAAATTAACTGATATTTATGAATCCGATGAAAAGTGGGAAGAAGATTTTAAAACCGCCAGAAAAATAATTGACTCCGCCAAAGAATTCTCCGGTAAACTCAGTGGCTCGGCAGATACTTTGTTTGACTGTCTTACCTTACGCACCGGACTTAATGAAAAAACAGCTTCGCTTTATCAATATGCCAGATTAAACAAAGATATTGACAACAGGATATCAAAAAATCAGGCAATGTCAGACCGGGCGGCCACCCTCTCAGCCGAAGCAGGGGCTGCTTTTGCCTTTGTGGAGCCAGAACTGCTTGTACTTGCAGACAAAACACTTTTGCAGATGTCATCAGAATTCAAAGAGCAGAATATTTATGATTTTCTTATTAAAGAGCTTATTCGCTCTCGCAAACACATCCGCTCTGAGGAGGTAGAAGAGCTCTTAGCGGCTTCAGCAACCGTTGCCCGAGGAGCCGAAAACATTTTTTCCATTTTAGATGATGCCGACCTGACATATCCCGATATTACCGATGAAAATGGTAAGAAAATTACGATTACCAAACAACGTTACATGAAACTGATGGAGTCATCCAACCCCACCATCCGCAAAGATGCCAACGACGCTTTTTACACTCCTTATAAGGGGCATTTGAATACACTGGGTGCATCGCTGGCCAGTTCAATTAACAATGACATTTTTTATAGCCGGGCCAGAAAATTTGATACCTGCCTGCATTCTGCTTTAGACGGAGACAGCATTCCACTAAACGTTTATCATTCTCTGCTTGATACTACCGAGGTAAATCTTGATGGGCTTCACAAGTATATGAAACTCCGTAAAAGAATTCTCAAATTAGATAAGCTTCATATGTACGATGTTATCTGTCCTCTTTTTCCGGAGAGAGACTACGAGGTTTTATATGATCAGGCAGTGAAAGAAATCCAGCAGGCCGTCAGGCCATTGGGAGATGAATACGGCGATGTCTTAAAAGAAGCATTTGGCTCCCGTTGGGTGGACGTGTATGAGACCGAAGGAAAAAGCGGCGGCGCCTTTAGCTGGGGAAATTATTCCACCCACCCGTTTGTGATGATGAACTACAATGAGACCGTTGACAACATGTTTACTCTTGCACACGAGATGGGTCACGCCCTGCACAGTTATCTATCCAACAAAACTCAGCCCCAGCCAAAATCACAATATTCAATTTTTGTTGCCGAGGTTGCTTCTACTTTAAACGAAGGCCTCTTGCTTGAACATTTGTTACAAAAAGCTGAAGACAAAATGGATAAGCTTTATCTCTTAAATAGGCATATAGACAACACCGTCGGGACATTTTTTAACCAGATTCTTTATGCCCGTTTTGAACTGATAATTCATGACAAGGTTGAAAAAGGCGGAGCTCTGTCCCCTGACCTGATGACAGAAATCTGGTCAGACCTGACCAAAAAATATTATGGTCCTGCTCTTTCTCTGGATGACCATTCTGTCTTGAAATGGAGCCGGATACCACATTTTTATTATACTTTTTATGTCTATCAGTATGCAACATCATACGCCGCATCCCAGGCAATTCTGACCAAATTCTCTCAGGGGGAAACAGTTATTATTGCAAAATATTTGAATTTGCTTTCTTCCGGAGGTTCAAATTATCCAATTGAGCTCTTAAAGAAATGCGATGTCGACATGGCATCTCCGGCCCCGGTCGAGGCGACAATAGCCCTGTTCAATAAACAAGTTGATGAAATGGCAGACCTTGCAGATTAAAATAGTGAAGCTGCTTGACCCTCTTAATATTAGCACCAGCTTGACGCTAAAAAAAGAGGCAACGCCTCAGCTACCTACATTTTTTCTACGCAGCCGGCTATTAAGTCTCTTAGTTTTGGTTCTGTCTTGGTGGCTGTACTTATTACGTCTTCAAGCGAGCAAGGGTGCATGTTGTCAGCCAGCCCCATATCTGTAATAATGGAGAATGCCAAAATTTTATTATGCTGGTGATGGGCGGTTATTGCTTCCGGAACTGTTGACATGCCGACAGCATCGGCACCAAAACTCCGAAGCATTCTATACTCGGCTGCGGTTTCAAGGCAGGGACCGGTTAAGCCAACATAAACACCTTCTTGAAGTCTCAGATTTTGCTTGAGAGCGACATCTTTTGCCATCTTGACAAAACTCTTGTTATAAACTTCGTACATATCCGGAAATCTGTCTCCCCAGTTGGAATCATTGGGGCCAAGTAACGGATTGCCGGGGAAGAAATTGATATGATCTTTTATTACCATAATATCACCGGCTTCAAAATTTGGGTTCATGCCGCCGGCGGCGTTGGAGACGATAAGTGTCTCCATGCCTAGTTTTTTCATTACTCTTACCGGAAAAGCAATCTGTTGGAAAGAATAACCTTCGTAAAAATGAAATCTTCCCTGCATGCAGACAACAGGTTTACCTTTCAGATTTCCAAAAAGCAGCCGTCCGGCGTGTGATTCTACGGTTGAGACAGGAAAATGTGGGATTTTGTCATAATCCACAGTGCCCGCCATTTCAATTCCGTCAACCAGTGAACCTAATCCGGTACCCAGAATTATTCCAATTTCAGGCTCTAAATCTATTTCTGAATTGATATAACTTACAGCTTCATCCAAAGTTTTGTGCATTTCTTTAACTGTGTACATTATAAAATCTCCATTTGGCTATTTACTTTTTTGCAAGAATAAGCTCGGAGATATGATATGTCAACTTAATCTGAAATGGGGCGGAATGTTAGTTAACAAAAAAGACCGGTCAGGAAGGATTAAGTTGACCGGTCTTTTAGTACCTGCGGATTGATTGTGCAGGTTATGATTTAACTTTTCTCTGCTTTGTCCATCTCTTCTTCAAATTTAGCGGCAATATTATCAAGCTCACTGGCAAGGTCATGCTCGTCTTTGACTTCGGTGTAATTTTCCTTTTTTTCTTCAGTCTGAGGAATTTTTATTGCGGCAGAAGCGTTGAGATTCAAATCATCACTGTCGGGGTTAGCAAATACACTTTCCTGATCATCTGACTTTTCTGCTTCAGCCGTTTCATGAACAGCTTCAGGTTCGGAATTGCTTGGTGCCGGTTCTTCTTGCTTTTTTGCCTTGGCAATAGCAATTTCTCCAGTGTCGGTGCTTGATGCTTTCGGTGAACTGGTTTCAGGCTTCTTGCTTTCTTGCTTAGCAACTTTCTCTGAAGACACTTCCACAATTTCACCGGCGGCGTTTGCTTCTTCAACTTTACTTGCCGGTTTGTCTGCTTTTTTCGATGAGTGAAGAGAATCCTTTGCCTCGGCTATCTCGCTTGAGTCGGTGACCTGGATTGATCCTGTGTCAGACGTTTCAATCTCTTCACGATCAACGATATCTTTTATAATGTCCAAATGATTGTGTATCATTGATTGAAATTTGCTTAGATAAGATTTTTTTGTAACTTCCAGATTGCTTATCTGTGATTCAATCTCAGACATTTTGGCGGAGCGGGACAGGAGTATGGATTCAGATTCATTTCTCGCACTTTCCATAATAAGCTCACCTTCTTTCTGAGCGTTGGCAACAGTCATGTCAGCGTTTCGGCGAGCATCAATGGCGGCGTTTTTTATAGTTTCTTCATACTGTCTTAAATTTTTGACCTCACTTTTTAGCGAATCAATTTCCATGGAAAGTTTCAGATTTTCCTGTTTGGAGTTTTCCAGAGCAACGGCAATCTGCTCTAAGAAAGAATCTACGGCTTCTTTTTCATAGCCTCGCATCTGATTGGAGAATTCATAATTTCTGATATCATTGGGAGATAAATCCATATTATCCTCACCTATTTTTTAAAATTTCACTTCCAATTTCGTTGTTCCGACTTTCCTTGCAGGTTTCAACCCTTTAAGGTTTCATATCGGAACAGATTTATAACTATTATCGTAAGATTGTGAAAAATATTTACCTAAAAATGAAATATATTTCAGAATTTGTTTCACTCTAAGATATTGTAAATAAACAGCTTGTGGAAAGAGAAAATATTGCCTTGCAATTTATTTATGACGCAAATAAGGCCGAGCCTATTCTGATCATGGTTGAGCCTTCTTCGATGGCTATTTCAAAATCTCCTGACATGCCCATTGAAAGATTGCAAAAACTGTCTCCAATCAGAGCTTTTGATTCCTTAAACAGTTTATGGCAAAGTTTAAACGACTCCCTGATTTCTTTTTCGTTATCCGTGAAAGGTCCCATTGTCATCAAGCCGGTGAGGTTCAGATTCTTCAACGCCAAAATTTCTTTCAGTATTTCAAGGCAGTCTTGTGGATTGGCGCCAAATTTTTGTTCTTCATGTGAGCAGTTTACCTGCAGATAACATTCCATTATGCGATTAAGTTTTTCTGCCTCTCTGTCTATTATACGAGCTAATTTTAAAGAATCAACAGACTGGATAACATCAAATAGGGCCACTGCTTTTTTTGCTTTGTTTGATTGCAGGTGACCAATAAGATGATAGGTTGCAGTTTTTGTAATTGAGGCAAATTTATCTTCGGCCTCTTTGATTCTGTTTTCACCGATGTTTCTTAATTCTTCGGCGGTGGCAATTTCTATTACCGATGCCGGATAATTTTTAGTCACGGCTACAATTTGGATTTCATCAATTTGTCTGCCGACTCTTTGGCAGGCTATGGCAATACGTCTTCTGACCAGAGCAAGATTATCAATAAACTTCTGTTTCATAATTAAAGAACTAATTCAACCGGCAGTTTTTGGCAAATAAAAAAGGCTGAAATCAGATTATAATTTCAGCCCTATAAAATTCAGATTAAGAAAATTGTTATACGGCAGCAAGCACCTCATTTGGGCTCTCCAATTTTGGCCCCTCTTCTTCTAACTCCCTCAAAATTTCAGAGATAATTTTATTTTCAGCGACAGGCAGCTCTACCGGCTCGATCGCTTCTATTTGCGGAGTAATAGTTATGCCATGGACTTCCCTTATAGAATCAATTGCGCTATCTACGCGGTCAAAGAAAGAACTTATTGTTCCTACAAACTGCTCTTTGGCAAAGTCAACTAATTCCTCAGATATTCCCAGCTGCTCAGCAGCCAGATCAAAAAACTGCTCGGCTTTTGCAATCAGGGTTTCTTCGGCAGCGTTCAAATATGCATCCACGCCGTCGAAGAATGCAGACATCATTTCGGTGGTTCCAATTTCGGCAACATTTCCGGCCGAGGTCATATAGTCATTAATCGAATCCGGAGCGGAATCAGCAACGCGGTTGCTCTGGACATTAAACTTGTTCAAAAAAGAGAATCCAAAGGAGGAATCCATTTTGAAACGAGCTGCGAATTTGTTAATGGTCAGTGAATGGGTGTTATTATTGATTGTCAAGGAACGGCTTTTTACCCGGGAAGCATCTTTGTAGAATGAATCAAGGGCAAAATTATCACTTCCACTGGCATATTTACTGAGATTCAAGGATGTGCTGTCAAAACTTCTTTTTGCCAGGTGGTTGCTGCCTTCTTCGGTCGGGAAGTTAGTGTCAACTTTACTTGACCCTTTAAAAAACATATCAGCGGAGAATCCAAAATTGGCTCTGGTGAACTCTTCCACAGAGGTTGTGTCACCGTCTGCAATTGACTCAACCGTGCTGGCAAAACTGCTTAAGTCAAACCTCAAGTCCATTCCGTATCTAAGGTTCATCTGTTTGTTAATATAAAAAGAAGTCTCTCCGGTTGGCTCGGTCGTGGCAGGGTTTGTTTCTGGAAAGTAAGGAGCCAGTTCATCACTGACGTCATCATCGCCCGATGGCACATAACCGTCTTTATTTGCATCTGAAGCAATGAGATTTTCTTTGGTCATTTCAGACTCATCGGGATTGCCAATTACGGAGTTGGCTGGCAAATAACTGTCTTCCGGTGCGTTTATGTCAGGGGTTGTCTGGGTTGGCTCCAGGTCAGCGACGGTGATGATTTTTGGTGCTTCCGGCATGAAGCGATTTGCCATTTCCAAATACTTGTTTTTGAAATTATTGACAATAGAGTTGAGAAAATTGTAATTTACCATAACGCCCTCATAATGTTTATCGCAAGAAATGTTACCTTAATACTATCGGACGATTTGTGAAATTGATGAACAACAGAGAAGGAAAAATATCAATAACTTGTCTTTCATGTTTGAAATAAGTATAAATAAGAAAAGATGTGACAACCAATAACACAATAACAGCACTTAATTAGCTATGACCACTTATTTGAACTGGATAGAGCTGTCTGAGACAGCATTTAAGACCAATATAAAATCGCTCGGCAAAATCGCAGGTAAAAGCAAACTGTCCATCTGCGTCAAAGCCAACGCCTATGGACACGGATTAAAAGAGATTGTGTCGCTTGCGGTAAAAGAAGACTCAATAGAATATCTCACCGTTCACTCAATAACCGAGGCGGTTCAGTGTCGTGAATCTGGCTGGTCTAAGAGCATTCTGCTCTTTGGTCCGTTTCTTGAAGAAGAGATACCCCTGATATTTGAACATAATCTTGAGCCTACAATATTTGAACTAGACTCTTTGTTCCAACTCGGCAAGCTTGCAAAAAAACAGACTACGTCTGTTAAGACGCATTTGAAACTTGAGACCGGCACCAACAGGCAGGGGATAACCGAAAATCAATTGGCTGAATTTGCCGAAGCTTACAAGAGCAATGAATTCTTAAAATCCCCCTATGGGGCATCGATGCATTTTGCCAACGTGGAAGATACCGTCAACCATGAATTTGCCGACCAACAGCTTGAGTCTTTCCTTCAACTCTGCGCAAAACTTAAAGAGCTAAAAATAGCGCCGACGGCCCTTCATACGGCATCATCGGCGGCTATGATCTTATTTGAAAAAACCCATTTTGATATGGTTCGACCGGGGATTTCTGTCTATGGCAGTTGGCCGTCAAAAGAAACCAAACTTTCATATGAACTGGGTGGCGGCAAAAATAATCTTTTTCAGCCGGTTCTCACCTGGAAGAGCCGGATAACCCAAATTAAAGATGTACTGGCAAATTCATTCATCGGATATGGCTGTAGTTTTAAGACATCTACTGACAGTAAAATAGCCATTGTCCCGGTCGGTTATGCCGATGGTTACAGCCGGACACTTTCTAACACTGCCTATGTGTTGATTGGCGGCAAAAGAGCCCCGGTCAGAGGAAGAGTCTGCATGAACTTGATTATGGTTGAAATTACAAATATTGAAACTGCAAAAATTGGCCAAACAGTCACCCTGTTAGGGAGAGATAAAGATGAAGATATATCCGCAGAACAACTTGCAAGCTGGTCTGGGACAATAAATTACGAGTTTTTTGCCAGACTTTCGCCGAATATCCCCAAAATAATAGTTTAAGACCTTTCAGGGCCTTTATATAATCCGAATTTCCAGACAAATATAGAATAGTTTGAGAAATTTTTCACTTGACTAAAAAATTGAAGGTTCTTATAATTTTGTGAAGCATTTCACATATTTGGAACTCGAAGATTATAAGGGCGTAGAAGTTACAAATGGATCAGACAGGCGAAATGGTAAATAAGAAAAGAATTTCAGAATCCACAATTCACCGGCTCTCTTTATATTTCAGGGCACTCTCCCAACTGGAAAGAGAAAACAATGAAACGGTATCTTCCAAAGAGCTGGCCAAAAGAGAAAAACTAACTCCGGCTCAAGTAAGAAAAGACCTTTCCTTTTTTGGCTCATTTGGAACCAGAGGGCTGGGCTATCCGGTTGTTGAATTAAAAAATAAAATAGCCGCTATTTTGGGGATAGACAGAAGCTGGAAAGTGGCCTTGGTTGGAGTAGGGAATATTGGCTCGGCTTTGGTCGGGTACAAAGAATTTACCAAACAAGGCTTTCAGATTGTTAAGCTCTTTGATAATGACCAGAGAAAAATTGGCTCGAATCATAAAGGGATTGAAGTTTCAGATATTGATAACATTAAAGAGGAGCTCACCGAATCTGATATTGAACTGGTAATTTTGGCCGTACCGGCGGCAGTTGCCCAGTTTGTGATAGATGACGTTGTAAGAGCCGGCGTCAAAGCAATTTTGAATTTTGCACCGATAAATTTGAAAGTACCGGACGACATATATTTACGTAATGAAAATATGTCAATGGAATTAGAATATTTATCTTTTGCTATGGTGAACAATCATACACCAAGGAAGGTTAGATAAGTTATAAACCTTCGTTTCAAGGATGAATCGGGGGATACCTCTTTTAAACGTCTTCTTGATGTTTGAAAGCAACGGCCTGGCAACAGGTCGTTTTTAATTCTGGAGTTTTGAAAATTAGGCAATGCCGGAAATAATTCAGGAGATTGATATGGAGAGAAAAGAAAAGATAGAAAATTATCTCAACGGACACCAAGAACTCAAAGATGCACTTTATAAAATTCCACAGGAAGTCTGGCAATACAAACCCAGTCCGACTGAATGGTCTGTCCATGAAATTATCATTCACATTGCAGATAGTGAGACAAACGCCTGCATAAGACTAAAAAAAATAATTTCAGAGCCAGATACAGTTGCGCCAAATTATGACCAGGGCCAATGGGCAGAAAACCTTCCTTACCATCAAATGTCTATCGACCTTGCCTTGGAACTGCTCGGGTGTTTAAGGAGACAAAATTGTGAATTGCTGAATTTGGTTGAAGATTCCAAGTGGGAAAACAAACTCAATCATAAAGCATCTGGCGGCCTCACAATTGACAAATGGCTTGATATGTATATTAACCATATAACCAGTCACATAGGCCAGATGAACAGAAATTATAAAAACTGGCAAAAATCAAAAAATAATTGATAAATAGCTTTTGATATATTTTCTGGAAATTATATATAGTTATTGAGGTATAACCGATATGAAAAAGATGAAAATAAAACAGCTCATAATTTGCCTCTTCCTTTTGTTCTTGTATGTGCAGGTTGCTGCCCAGGACTCACTCAAGATTTATCTCCAAAAAGGGGGAAAAGGCTTACTTGATAAAGATTTTGATAAGGCAGAAAGAAATTTTCTGTCAGCCCTCAGGTTTTCTCCGGCAAGTTTTATAGCTTTGAAAAATCTTGGAGTTGTTTACTCTGCCACCGGTGACCAGAAAAAAGCAAAAGAATATTTTGAAAATGCAAATAAAGTTAACTCAGTGGACGCTGAATTGAACAACAACTTGGGCGTTATTTATTCCAACGAAAACAACATATTAAAGGCTATAGCCCATTTTGAAAAGGCGGTTGGGTATGATTCAACCAAAGCCTTATATCTTACTTCACTCGCTCAGGAGTATTCTAAAGTCAGGCAAATTGGGCGGGCAATTCCACTTTTATACAAAGCAAGAAAGCTTGATGCCGTAAACCCCTTGATATCCTATATTCTTGGTAATTGCTATGCAGAATCAAACAGCTATGACTCAGCCAAGTTTTACTATCTTGATTCAAAAAGCAAGGGGGGCAACAGCTGGGAATTAAATTATTTCCTGGGGAGAGTAAGAGAAAAATTGGGGGAAAACGAACTGGCCATTGAGAATTATGAAGAAGATGCATCAGCTATGGGCAGGGTCGCTACCAATCAGGCAGCTATAAATATGGCAAAAGCTCATCCTCTCCTTGGAGTAGGGGCGGGGAACTTCAATAACGTCTTCTTTAACTACACTCCTGACGAGTTGAGGCAGTTTGTCGAACCCGGTAAAAGTATTCATAATGTTTTTCTGCAAATCGTATCTGAAACTGGTCTTATTGGTTTATTGCTCTTCAGCCTAATTCTTTTCAAATCCTTCATTGATGTGATGACTCTAAGAAGACGTTGCTTCAGGGAGAATTCGCTTAATTCCTTAGGTTACAAAGCGTGTGGGCTAGGAGCAGCCTCCTTTGGATATTTAGTCGCGTTACAATTCCTTCCGGGTGCCTACTACTCCTACATCTACATATTCATTCCTCTGATTGCTGCCTCAAAGCCAATGCAATATGAGAAGGCATCTGTAACATCCGAGGTTAAAGAACAGGCTGAGAAACAAAGGAAATCTTTCTTGGATGGAATTAGTGATTCTATAGCAAAATGGCAGACTAACCGGAATATACGACGGTTTGAGGAAAAGTGACAGTGCGTAGAAATTGTGGAGAGATTAGAGATATCAACGTGGCGAAGAAGATAACTGAAGCATAGGCGACGCCTTCATGCACTATGGCGTGGTCTGTTAGAACGTGCGTTGCATGAGATCTCCCGATTTATCTGGGAGAGTAGGTTACAAAATATCGTAACTCTGATGATAAGGTCCAGAATGGTCGACAAAC
>JACZYS010000269.1 GCA_022570975.1 Candidatus Zixiibacteriota bacterium
CCGCTTTCGCGAGCATGACATGCAGTTTTTACGATTGTACATAGCTTCAGTTAATAATAAAAAAACCAATCAAATTATCTGCAATAAATAAAATGATTGGTTATTGTTAAGAAAGTAAACTATAAAATCTTTTTAAGATTATTTGCCTTTAAGTGCTCTTGGAAAAAGAATATTATTTTCCAGGTGAATATGCCGATGAAGATCCTCTTCAAATTCTTCAAGTTTTGCAAGAATATCATCTATACTGATATAATCTGAAGAAACAGATTTTCTTCTTCCGTTCATAAAAAAATCGTGTATTTCGCCACCGCGACTTGGATAGACTTTTTTACCCAAATAACCAATTATGTCACCAACAAATACCGGGACAAAGTATCTACCTATTGCCATTTTTTATTTTCCTCTATATTAATCTTTTATGATTCCATTAAAAGCTTTATGAAATCATTAACTATTTCTTCAGTTATTTGTTTCTGACAGATATTGACTTATGAATAAAAAAGCCAACCTCTTTGAGGATGGCTTTTTTTTGGGATATGTTATCTTATGAGATTTTTACATCAATCTCTTTTGGTTTTCTCTCTTCTTTCTTCAGAATAGAAATATTGAGGAGACCGTTTTTGTATTCAGCATCTACAGACGTAGAATCAACGTAGTCAGGCAGACTGAATGAACGTCTGAAAGAACCGGTATGAATTTCTGAACGGATAATATTTTCGGTCTTAATCTCGTTCTGAATCTTTCTTTCTCCAGAAATTGTAAGAGTGTTATCCTGAACCAAAATCTTGATATCCCCTTTGTCCATTCCCGGTAGTTCAATTGTCATATCGAGTTTGTCGGATGTCTCTTCAACATTTACCCGGGGAGCAAAATTTGAGCTGATGAAGCTTGATGATTTTGGAAAAAGAGATCCGCCAAAAAATGAATCAAGCAATGAATCAAAATCGGTGCTGATTCTGGTTGCTGGTAATAAACAGTTTCTCATTATGAAACCTCCATTTAAGAGTTAGTTAATCATTACTTTCTAACCAACTATATATCAAAGAACGTGCCAAAACCTTTAACAGTTTAGATAACAACAACTTAATGTTTTCATAGAGAAAATAGAAAATCTGATATGCCATTTCGGCATAGTAATATTGCCTATATGGCAGATATGTAATGCCATTTAGGCATTTGGACTGCCGGTATGACCTGATATTATTTTTTCGAAAGGATGTCGTTAATTATTTTACTTACCGAAGAATTTTTGAAGAAAAACTTTTGGGTGGCTGATTGAATGGACTGAAATTCTTTTATCTTCTTAATCGAATTCTTATCCCCAAGAATACCGAGAGCTTTTATAAGAGCGAGCTTGATATCTTCCCTTGATGACTCTCCGCCGGAGAGTGTATCCTGAAGCTCTTGATTATCAAAAAGTTTATTGAGATATTCTTTCGCTTCTTTGCCGCCTATTTTTGCGATAGAGATAATGCAAGTAGCACTCAGAGCCTTCTTGGAGTGGGCGATATTATCCAGAAGAGGTATCACATCAGAATTTCCAATAAGACCAATAGTAATAACAGCTTTTTCCTGAATTTCATAAATGTGATCATCAGCCATCATCGACAAAATATCGGAAGCATCCTCGCCGCCAATTTTTTCAAGGGCGGTTATAATTTCCCGGCGCACCCTGACATCCAGATCAGAGATTCTTTTTCTAAGGGCAGCGACACCGGTTAGATTCCCCAAAATCCCCAGCACAAAAATAGCATTCCTGATTACATACCATTTTTCATCAGGAAGCTCGTGCCTTCCCTCTTCCCTGTTGAACATATTGTCTTCTGAAAGAATTTCCGAACAGACTTTGACTGAAGCTTCGCCCAGACAGCCAAGAATTTTGAGTACCTGCTGTCTTACATTTCTGGCCGGGTGGGAAATGATATTGGTTAAGGCCAGGGCCACTTCCTCAGAAGAAATATCAACCAGAATATTGCGAATTTGCTCGGCACGTTCATACTTTGCCCGGATTAGCTCTTCAACAAACATACCCAGAACTTCTTTTCTGTTTAGATTATCAAATACTTTTTTAACGGCCATGGAATCATATATGTAAACGGAGCCATCAACAGTTCTTCTGGCAGCCATGGCACTGGTCAACTGAGCGATATCAGCATAATTTCTTTCCATGGCGGCTTTTAAAATAACCTCCCAGATAATTTCCGAATATTCAAAAGTTTCGTTGATCACTCTCGCCGTGCGAGCGCGGTCCTGGTTCCGTGAGTTCCGAGAGATAGCCCTGATGTGTGTCGTCTATAACATCAAGCGAGCCGTGAAACAGTGAATTCTATCG
>JACZYS010000270.1 GCA_022570975.1 Candidatus Zixiibacteriota bacterium
TGGTGGAAGAAGGAAAAATGTACCTGGCCGAAGGAGACTTACAGAAGTCTCTTAACAAATTTGACCGGGCTCTTTTCTTAGCCTCAAGCAGTAATAGAGATACGGTAGAGATTGCAAATTATGTCGGTGATGTTAGAATGAGACTGGATGATGTATTAAGGAAATCCCGCTATTCAGCCTTTTTGGACTCCGCCTGGGTCAACATAAATGCTCAGGATTTCTTAGCCGGAAGATATTTTGCCAATCTGGCCTTAAATGAAGTGTCAAATTCAGAGGAAGCGGATAGTCTTTTCAATCTCGCCGACTTGAATTTGAAAAAAGAGTTATCGGAAGATCAGCTTATTGAAACCAGACTGGAGCAGGCAGACTCATTGATTACCTTTGGGAATTTTGAACTTGCCATAAATCTCCTTGAGTCATTGGAGGAAAACGACAGAGCCAACAGCAGAGTTACCTCGGCGATGAATAGAGCAAGGTTTGAGCAATGGAGATCAATTACTCTTGATAATTTTGATAAGAGAAAATATCAAACTGCCAGGAAATCTCTTGATTCCGCTCTGGCAATTTATCCCGGTCATCAATGGTGTAATGAGATGCTCAGGAAAATTGAAAATGTCATCAAGAGAGTAAACCGCAAGAAAGCACCTGTTGAAAACAAGCCTTTGGTGAAGCTGTCAGCTGAGATGAAAAAAGAGGTTGAAGAAAACTACCTCCGCGGCCAGAAACTTTTCAAGGAAGGGAACCTGAAAGAAGCTGTAAATTATTGGGAAAAAGTGGAGGCAAAAGCCAGAAATTATAAACAAAACAGAAAATACTTAATAAACGCATACAAGTATGTCGGTGTTGAATTTTATAGCAAGAACCTGTTGGAAGAGGCTATTGAGGTCTGGCAAAAAGCATCAAAACTTGATCCTGACAACCAGGAAATAGCCGGTTATATAAACAGAACTGAAAACGAAATTAAGAAACTGATGGAGCTATCTTATGACAGATAAGCAGATTAACGAACTGCAAAGAGACTGGCCTCATCCAAAAGATTTCAAACGTTCCATGCGGGTGCAGATTTCACTCTACGTATCAGCCATGATTCTTCTGCTGATGCTGATAACCGGTTATGTAGTGACCGATCGATATGTTGAGACGGTTACAATTAATCTTGTAGAAAAGCTATTGATGCAGGCTCGGGCATATAGCGGACCTTCCGGTAAACTGTTGATATCATCGGATGCACTGCTGCTGAACAATATTTGTAAAAAAATGGCCTCCGAAAACACCGAGGTATTTTGGGTGGGTATCACTGACCAGAGCAATACCTTTTTGGCGCATACTAATTTGAAAGAAGTTATTTCTGGAAAGAGAATGAAAACAGTTCTTTCCAATAAATTCTATGATCTGCTTATGGAAGGCGAGGCCTTTTCAATTAAAAAAGACACAATATTTATCTCTGTTCCGGTTAAGGAAAATAATGTCGTAATAGGCAGGCTTGGTGTTGCATCTTCATCAAAACCGATTGCCGCTGTTAAAGAAAACAGCATCAAAGCCGTTGCCTACATTACTATTGGCATGCTGCTGCTTGGACTGCCGTTTATTATGATGCTCCTGAATAGAAAACTAAAACCAATAGCCGTCATAACAGACAACCTGAAGAGAATATCTTTTGACAATATCCAACTTGATATTCCTATCAAAGAAAAAAATGAATTGGGTTATCTGGCCGAGACGCTCAAAGTCATGGGCTCGAAACTGAACCTTGCCCAGAAAGAGATTATTGAGCAGGAAAGAATCAGCCGGGAGCTTGAAATTGCAAGCGAAATACAGGCCAACATTCTTCCCCGCTTTTATCCTACCGGCTCAAATTTTGAGTTTGCAGGAAGCTATTACAGTGCCAAAGAGGTTGGCGGAGACTATTATGATTTCATAGACTATGACTCTGAAAATATTGGTTTCTTGGTCGCTGACGTCTCAGGCAAATCTCTACCCGGAATGTTGGTTATGCTCTTAACCAGAGATATCGTAAGAAATTTGAGCCGTTATCAAAGAGAGCCTGCCGAGTTGTTGACCGAAGTCAACCGGGAACTATTAAGCAATATTAAAAAGGGTATGTTTGTAACCATGTTTTATGGACTGTTAAACAAAAAGAGCGGACAGTTCAAATTTGCCTCGGCCGGTCATAATCCTCTTATCCTCTTAGATGTCCAAAGTGGAAAAACCAACCTCTTTAAGACAAAAGGATTTCCTTTGGGGATGATGGCCCCGGACAAGTTTGAAGCAAGAATTGAAGCCGGTGAAATCTTTCTCAATGATAACAGTTGGTTGATACAATATACTGAT
>JACZYS010000059.1 GCA_022570975.1 Candidatus Zixiibacteriota bacterium
TCAACCCAGGCCGAGACAGTATATTTATCGGCGATTTCTTTTTTAAGCCGGTTGGCTTCATCGACCGACTCATAAAGACCGATGCGAACCCGATAATAGACCTGACCATCGATTGAAATCTCGGTCACATACGGCTCATACCCACGTTCAGTATAAAGAGAAATCAAATGCCGTGCATAATCTTCTGACTCGCATGAGGCTACCTGCACAGCATATCCATCACCGGCCGGTCTTTTGGGCATGGCCGGAACAAGATCTTCCGGCTCGACGGCCGTCTCTTCGGCCCCTAGTTTAGAATCGGCCGCAATAGAATCAGCAATGGCCGCATTGGGGGCAGAATCCTGAGACTGGTCAAGCAGCTCCTGTTCCAGTTTGGCTGCTTCTTCTTTTTTCTTGGAGCAACCGGAAATGACCAATATAGAAATCATAATAACAAAAAGTATTTTTAAATATCTCATTTTATTCTCCTGATTCAATAATTTAGCAAAAATCTAACTATCTATATTAATATCGGTAAGCGATATAAATCCTCAACCGGAGACCAAGTCAACTTAAAAAGGAAGCAGTTGGAATCAGAAATTTTGGTTGAATTTTGTATAAAGACAATGTAGCTTAAAGGCTTATTTCATAGGGTCTTGCATATTAGACTGAGTGCTTTTTCCCTGTAAGTTCAGTACTTTTTAAAGAAAGAAATAGACGTGCTATATGAATCAATTGCCGATTTGGTAGGAAATACTCCTTTAGTCAGACTAAGAACCGGGATCCCGGAAAACGGACTCAGGGCATATGTGAAACTTGAATACAATAACCCTACCGGTTCAGTAAAAGACCGGATGGCATATTTTGTTATCAAAAATGCGCTTGATAAAGGTGAACTAAAAAAAGGTGATACCGTGATCGATAACACTTCCGGAAACACCGGCTCGGCGGTGGCCATGTTTGCCTCAGTTTTTGGTCTTAAATCAATTATAACCACGCCAAAAAAAACCAGTCAGGAAAAAATTGACCTGATCAGATCATATGGAGCCGAAATTATTATAACTCCTACCGAAGCCTCCCATGACGACCCCGAAGGCTGCTATATGATGGCCAGAAATTTGGCCAAAGAAAATAACTATTTCGATATCAATCAGTATGACTCGCAGGCAAACGTTGAGGCCCACTATAATTCCACCGGTCCTGAAATATGGGAGCAGACTGAGGGCAAAATCAGTCATTTTGTCTGCGGCATAGGAACCGGCGGCACCATGTCGGGCACATCAAGATTTTTAAAAGAACAAAATAAAGATATTGTTATTGTGGCCGTTGACACCGAAGGCTCGGTTCTCTCAGATTATATTAAAGGGAATGAACTTCCTGAACCTCAGTTGTATAAGATTGAAGGAATAGGCTCTGATGCTCTGGTAAAAGCTTTGCATAAAGAGCATATTGATTTTGTATATAGAGTATCTGACAAAGATGCTTTTATAAGAGCCAGAGAGATTACCAGGGCCGAAGGAATCTTTGGCGGCGGATCATCGGGAGCGGTTGCATGTATAATGGAAAAAGTGGCACAGGACCTAACTGCTGATTCATTTATGGTCGGAATGTTTTCCGACGGAGGTATCAGATACTTAAGCAAATGTTATAATGATAATTGGATGAAAGAAAATGGTTTTTTGTAAAATGAATTATGATAATGCTGGCTTCAAAAAAGTAATGAAACTTTTTTTCGTACTGACCATATTATTTTTTGCGAATGAACCTGTTTATGCTGAGAGCGACCTGAAATACGATGAAGCCGGATTTAACTTTGGGTCGGTTGGAATTGATTATCAAGTTCAACACACTTATTTTATTTATAATACCGGTTCGAAGTCTCACAAAATTGATAGTCTGAATGTCAGCTGTGACTGTACCCAGGTCACCATTTCTGATTCAGTTATCTCCCCCGGAGATACGGTATATTTTCATCTCTCATTTGAGACAAGAAATTATTATGGCCCTACAACAAAAACATTCACCGTTTTTACCAACTACTCCGGATTGCAAGAGTACAAATTTTATTATCAGGCGAATGTCGGCCAGTGGCTGAATGGTATAAGACCGGACAAAGTGTCTCTTTTTCTGTTACCCGGAAATATTAAAAAGAATATCTCCATTAAAAACAGAATGCCTTATGAAGTTTCAATAATAAACCAATACGTTTCAGATAGTAGTTTTTCAATAAATATGCTATCCAGCTCTGCTTCCAAGGATGAGCTGATTGAATTTGAGGTTTTGCCTGTAAAAGATTTGAAGGCAGGAACTTATAGATCAACATTTACAATTGAATTAAAACTTGGGAATAAAGAAAAGGGTGAAAGAATGTCTTTCCCCGTTAAAATTGTCAAATATTGACAATTTGCAACTAAAAGTTAAAGTTATTGTCAGAATCTGACGACATTTTATATTGACATTGACAAATGATGTCTGCATTTAGTATGTAACAGAACAAAATAATGAGGGTGACTCTCTGCATTCCTGGGTAGTTTCCTAGCCCCCTCTACCCACCAGAGCTTACCCTCTTTTTTTATCCAAAACTGCACTTAATATTTAATTCTTAGCTTCGAGAAACTCTCGCTCATACATGCCAATCTATATTTGTTTTAGATCTGCCGGCTCAGTAATTATGAAAAGATAACTCTGGCGGTCATGCCAATCCTCTTTTTAGAAGATTGCGGCGTTGACTGTTATGGACTTTTTTGATTTTCTTGACCTGCTCATACCATTTGATACTTAAAGTCAGACCTTCATTTATATCTACCTTTGGCTGATAGTTCAATAACTGTCTGGCCCTTAATATATTTGCAGTGAAGTGTGAAATCTCACCTGTCCGCTTGCTTGATATTTTGATTTTAGAATTTGATTCGGTTTGTGAAATTATGAATTTTGCAACATCAATGAGTTTACTGCTTTTTCCTGAGGCAAGATTAATCGTTTCCCCCTTTACTTTATCAAATCTCTTTACAATTTTGGTTAGCCCATTAATTGTGTCATCAATATAAGTAAAATCTAACTTTTTTTCTTTCCCAAAAATTGTTAAATCCCTGTCTCTTTCTGCATAGTACAAAAATAGCGGTATGACTCTTTCTGAAACATCATAACGGCCATATACATTTGATAGACGAGCGATAACAATATTGATATCATAGCAGGCAGAATAAGAATGGATAAGCGCCTCAGAGCCTATTTTAGAGGCAGTATATGGTGCTTTGAGATTTTTAATATCATGATTCGACTCATTTTTTTTTCTTCCACCGTGTGACTCGCCGTAAACTTCTCTGGAAGATGCAAAAAGAAGCTTTGGTATTTTGTTTTCTCTGGCATATTCCAGAAGGTTTGAAGTCATCAGGTAATTATCTGATGCAAGAGAAGGATTTACGACCGAGTCATGAACTCTGGCATTGGCGGCCAGGTGGATGATTAAATCCGGTCTCTTTTTGATTTTCTTTGAAGAGAGAGGCTTTCTTAAATCATGCCTCACGGTGTCTTTGTTAATTTGCTCATCCCAGATAGATGGCTTGATATCAAGAGGAACGACCTTGTATTTTAAAGCTGAAAGTTTTTTAACTAAGGCCGTACCTACCGTTCCCGATGATCCGGTTATTAGAATTCTGTTTATCATGCTAAGATGCTGTCGCTCAAATATTCTTAAAACCCCACTTGAGAAGTTTTCTCATCTCCTTAAACCTCAGCTTGTCGCCGGGCACACCCAAAACAACCGCAGCCAGACATTTCCCGTCCATATTCTCTACCATCGCAGCCAAACAATAATCAGAGGCCTGAATGTACCCCGTCTTTCCCGCAATTACTTTGTAAGGGGATAATACCAGCAAATTAGTGTTGGCCATTTGACGGTAACTGTTCTTCTTGGAGAGGATTTTCACTTTATATCTTTTGCGCGAAGTTACTTTTGTAATGTAGTCGTATTCTAAAACATAATGCAATATTTTGGCTACTTCAATGGCCGTGGACAGATTTTTTGGGCTTAAACCGGTCGGCTCAGTAAATATGGTTTTGGTTAATCCGAGTCTATTTACTTTTAAGTTCATCTCTCTGGTGAATTCTTCAATGGTTCCACAGGTTACTCTTGCCAAAGCTCTCATAGCACGGTTGTCAGAATTCATTAAAGCAGCATGCATCAGGTCGTTTAAAGTAAGTTCTGCTCCTACCGGAAGCCGGGATCGAGATGAACGTCTGGCATCTTCCTTTGAGATAGTTGCTGTTGAATTTAAGTCAATCCCTTTATCAATAATAACCATGGCTGCCACAAGTTTAGTTAACGAGGCAATAGGTCTTTGCTTGTCGGCGTTTTTGCCATAGACAATTGTTTTGCTGTCAGTATCGATTAATACCGCAGCTTTCAAATTGAGGTATGGTCCTTTCAGTTTTTCTTTTGATTCCTCAAATACATATTTTTGGCTGACGGAAGCATAAATCTCAGATTCTTGCAGATCAATAAAATGAACAGTATTGGCAGAAAAAAATACCAGCAGGGCCAACAGTAATAATGTATTTGCGAAGTATTTTCTTTGCATTTCAGTACCTATCATTTAGTTATTGTTTAACCCATTTAACAATTTCCGGCAGAGTTGGTCTTTTGCCATACATGAGGATTCCGACTCTAAAAATTTTCCCTACTAACCAGATCATACCAATGGTTGTTATTATGAGTATGACTAAAGAAACAATAGCCTGTCCGATAATTCCGCTGAATAGAGAATATTCTGCCAGAGTTGGAACAATCAATACTATTCTCATGGTCATCATTGTTGGAGCAAAAACAGGTATCATTGATAACACGATTGCCAGAGTTGAATCCGGTTCTCTTATGATCGGGCCGGACAAAAGAATTGGGACCATCAGCAATAGAGTAATGGGCAAAAGAAAATTCTGAGCATCTTTATCTGAATCAAACAGAGCTCCCAAAAGGGCAAAAAAGGTAGAGAACAAAAAGAATCCGAAAACCAAGAGAAGGACATAGAAAATAATTATTACCGGATTAAAAAGAATTTGCCCCAATGACAACTCGGCCGAAAACATAGAACCGAAAAGACTCAGCACGCTCCCCATCAGAATCCAAATCATAACCTGAGTCAAAGTAGCAGCACCAAACCCAACTATTTTTCCCATCATCAGTTGAAATGGTGAAACCGAGGAGATTAACACTTCCATAATCCTTGAGTTTTTCTCTTCAATAATTGAGCGCATCAAAAGTTGTCCGTAGGTCATCAAGGTCATAAAAAGAATCATTATTGAAGTAAAAGCAAAAATTAACTTTGTACGTGGGTTAACAGAATCTCCGGTCGTATTGACTATTTCCAAATCAATTCTCTCAGTCAAACTCAAGACCGAGTCAACCGGTAAATTGATTTTCGCATGGTTTAGTTTGATGCCAGAGATTATTGCTGTCAGCTCTCTTTCAAATCTTCTGATGCTTGGGAAATTATCTGAATTGGTAATTAATGAAGTTGACGACGGTTGCCTGGTACTGTCATTTTCAATAACTAAAAGAAATTTAAGCTCTTCATCAATAACCATTTCATTCAATGAATCTTTGGCGGCTATAAAAGAAGAAGAATCAAAATAATCAATTTCAATCAGTGAAAGATTTGAATAAGCCGGGTTGTTGTCATCATCTAAATCATATTCTTTGATCGCCTCAATGAATTGTTCTCCGACCTTCTGTCCGGAAAAATCTATAACCGCTATTGACTCAGCCTCAGACAAATCCAGATCACCAAGTAATGACGGAAGAACCATAAATGCTATCATTATAAGCGGAGTCAAAATAACGCCGGCCAGGAAAGCCTTTTTCTTAACAATGTTAAGATACTCCCTGACAAAAATTACCCAGAATTTTGACATCAGCCAATCTCCTTGGCGGTTGCAGGTGCGGAGAGCGATGCTTGTTTTGCTTTTTCAATAAAGATGTCATACAAAGAGGGGTCAACAATATCAAATTTTTTCACCGTAACTTTATCTGCAATCTGTTTCAATATTGAGTTGGTGTCCCGTTCTTTTTCCAAAACCAGCTCTTTGTAATTATTGAAGTCTATAACAGATTTGATACCGCTGATTTCATTTATAAAACTACCGTCCCCCTCAAATTCCAGATGAATAGAGTTTCTGCCAAAATCTTCTTTGATGTCAGCCAGTTTACCGTCCAGAACTTTTTCACCGCCTGCAATCATACAAATATTATCACACAGTTTTTCAGCTTGCTCCATGACATGAGTTGAAAAGAGGATAGTTTTGCCGGAGCGTTTCATTTCCAAGATAATTGATTTTATTACTTCCATGTTCAGTGGGTCTAACCCGCTGAATAATTCATCCAGAATAATAATTTCCGGGTCGTGAATGACGGTGGTAATAAATTGAAGCTTCTGGGCCATCCCTTTGGAAAGCTCCTCTACTTTTTTGTCTTTGTATTCAATCAAGTCAACTCTTTTGAGCCAGTAATCTATTTTAGAAGAAATCTCTTTCGACGACTTATTCTTGAGCATCCCCATGTATCGGATTGTTTCAGCAAGAGTTAGTTTTTTGTATAAGCCTCTTTCTTCCGGAAGGTAGCCGACAATGTTTTTGAAAGATTCATCAATTTTTTTGTCTTTATAAAGCACCTCACCACTGTCCGGAATGGTAATGTTCATCACCATTCTAATAGTGGTGGTTTTTCCGGCCCCGTTCGGCCCGATTATACCATAAATCAGACCCGCTTGTATATCCATGGAAAGGTTATGAACGGCAACCTTTTCCTCAAAGCTCTTTGAAATGTTATTTAACTTTAAAAGCATAATATTTTCTTACGGAGAGATAATTTGAAAGTTATAAAGAATCAACTAATAATTGAATTTTATTGAGTTAAGTGCAGAAAATCGGTAAGAATAAATTCCATCCTGCCTATTAATGTTGACATTCTGGACATGACCGTGTAACCGAAAGTTGCTCCAAAAAATATCATCAGAAAATATGTCCCCAAATTAGCTATTCGTCCAATAAATCCTTTATGCTCCCGGCTGAAGTAAAAATATATGAGAGTGGAAATCACACCGACAAGCACCACCAGAGCAGATATATCAGGCATGCCGCTTGAACTAACCAATGGAGCCACAGTTGCCGAGATTTGTTTCATTGTCCGTGCCTCAATCATTACCGGAATAGCAACTCCGGCACCGGAGCCAATCATGACAGCGATTGGTATTTTGGAAAGGAAACTGTATTTGCTTAAGAATCTTGAAAACATTAACAGCCCCAAAATTAAGGGGATTAAGAGGGATAACCGGCTATCTCCAAAAAGCGGATCAAAAAGCAGATCAACCAGAGTCGTTTGCCATACAATTACCAGGGTATATCCGATAGAGATACCAATCAGAATCGACTCGGCCATTTTATACAAGGGATTGTCCCGATACAAAAAAGTCAGAACCGCCAGAGTCAGAATACCGGCTACAATTGTTCCCCAGTCAATCAAGAGATTCCCTTTTTTCTATTTCTAAAATAAATTACGTTACCAATTATTATCATCAGAATTACATATAAGTGGGCCGTTGTCTGGGCCAGCATGGCTCTTGCTCCCCCGCCGTCATAACCAAGCATCTTTTCATATTCTGCCGCTCCCCTGAGACCACCAATCATAGAATGCATCTGTCCTGCTTCAAGGTATGGGTCATAGGTTGTAACCATCGCGGCTGCAACTCCTGCAACTACAGCAATATTATAGCGCATTCCGGCATACTCTATCCAATGAGTTGTCAGAGAGCCATCGGCAATGGAAAGCACGGCCGATACGTCATCATAGTTTTCAATACCTGACAGTATTGGTATATCAGAATATTTGTTACCCAGATAATCTTTGGGAAAAGTTTTGGGGATTGATTCCCCCATAGATAAAATGGCCGCAATATATTGCGGTTTGAACCCGAGATATACATAGTCCTGGCCATATTTCCGATCATACTCCCGGCCGATTTCACTCATCAGGCGATAGCCGATTAAAGTTCCTTCGGAAAAAAGTGAAAGACCAATCAGCTTGTGGCCTTTGCTGAAAGCGTGTTTTAAAAGGGCGGTTGCAATCGGTTTGATTTCGGGAATCGATGAAGCCTCATGGTCAAAAGAAACTATAAGATAAGAATTTTCCGGCAGAGAATCTATAAAGCCATACAACCTCTTTGTATTTTCTGAAACCTCGACATCAAGTTTGATATTCAATGACATTACCAGCGCCGTCAGAACAAACAAACCTAAAAAAACATAATGGCGGGGAAGCAGGTTTTTCATCATTTTCCTCCCAGCCAGGTTCTTTCAATACCCAAAATTACTCTCAGCGAAGTAGTCACCGAGCCCAGGCCAATTCCAATTAATATTCCTCGCCTTGCGGCCATGGCCGGGTTGGAGCGGAGCCAGTTGGCGAAGTCGGTCAAGAAATCAAACTGAAATCCGGGAATTGATGAGCGACTGATTAAAATTATGATTGCTGAGGCCAACAGAATTCCTGCTGGAATAGAGCGTGCTCGGAATCCTCTGAACGAGGCCGAGGCGACAAAAAATGCAAGAAGTGAAAACACTGTCGCCTGAAGCGGTACCTGCACATTTTCAAATATCCACGTAAAGGGCGTATCAGCTTTTATTCCCCATATCATAGCAAGTAGAGGCATTAAGATTAATCCTCCGAGCGAGGCCAGCTTATAGATTTTGCTTTCACCTTCTCTTAGCTCCCTTACCGAATTCATTATGAAACCGGCAATACCAACGATGAGCGTAAAGGCAAAAATTATTTGCCAGTATTCCAAAATTGACTGGTTGAGAAGTTTTGCCGTCGGGTGGTTTGAGAAATACTGAACAAACATGACCAGTCCGAAGATGAAACAGGTCATCAAGGCAAATTTTCTGGTCATTAAAATTTCCACCAACCGAACAGATCAGCCTCAAAGAAACTCTGGTAAGTGACCAAAATTGTGGCAACTAACAAAAAAACAATGATGATAATTTTTAAAATATCCTGTGCCCTAACCGAGGCCATAATGGAACGGTCACCGGATAAATAACCGGATGCCGCAAAGAGCTCTTCCCCAATCAGAGTAAAATCACAGGCTACAATAAAAAATGAAAGTTGAATGGTAGAATCGGTACCGGCAATTTGAATTGCCCCGATTGAGTTTCCCGTTTCAGCCAGTATGAGTGACTCGGCTTCAAATGTCCCAAGCAAGAAAATTGAGGCCGGTTTTATACGTGAGACCATGCCATCAACTGCGGCTGCATATCCAAACTGGGTCGATGAGACATAGCAGATATCTGATTCTTTGTATCGGTCAGGATATCCGGCATTAATATAGCTCTCTTTGATAACTTCCTGAGCAACGGTCATTATTACCGGGTCATGGGTTGGGAAAATAAGTTGACAATCATATTGGGCCGTTTTGGCGGCTATATTACTGAGGAAGTTTAAGGCGGCAATGGTAGTTGGCCGCTGGATATCTCCCCCCCACCCGGGCGTAAACAAAACCGGACGAGCCATTTCTGTTGCCCGGCCAATAGCATCTTCAATTGCCCCCAGCCCGCCAATTTTTCTCATCTGGTATTTATCTCTGCTTTTTTTGTGGTAGGTTGTATAAAGAACAATTGCGATTGTAACCAGCGAAACTATGAACAGAGGGAGTTTATCAACATTGAAATACGATACATTTGTACTGGTCAGGACAAGTATGCTTAACATTATGGTTTTATTGTGCCGATTCTTTAACAAATGTTCAACAAAAACATATTTGGCCAACTGCAATATATTTTGTTTGACAGTTTCCAATGTAAATTATTGATTATGACAGATTAAACAGACAATTAAGGAATGTCATGAAGCTGCTATCTATTTTTTTACTGTTATTCTTCTTATTTGCGCCGCCGGCTAGTTCAATAACTATTGAATGGTGGCAGTTCTGGACTGATGCTAACATTAAACCGGTTATCAATTCAATCATTGAAGAATTTGAAAAAGCAAATCCGGATATTGAAGTAAACGTAACCGAGCTTACCTGGTCACACGGCCATGAAAAAATTGTTCTTGCCTTTGAATCCGGAAATGCTCCCGATATTGTAGAGCTAGGCTCAGACTGGATTGCCCAGTTTGCCTATACCGAACAACTGGCTGACATGACTGATATGGTAACCGATGACAGCATTAATTTTAAAGGTTGGGGCATGTCCACTTATGAAAATAAAATTTTTGCTCATCCCTGGATTTTGGGAACCAGAGTCCTCTTTTTCAACAGAAGTCTGATGCTGAGAGCCGGGTACGATGGCAACTTTATACCTATCACCTGGATGCAACTGTTTTTTGCGGCTAATAAAATTGATGCTCTGGATAAAGACATTCACGGATGGGGATCAAACACAGCAGAGAAACACAGACTGTACAAAAAATTCATGCCTTTTTTCTGGTCGGCCAGAGCACAGATTTTTTCCGATGACAACAAGTACTGCGTGCTCCCATCTCTTAAAGGAGTGAGCGCACTTACTTTCTACAAAAAACTTCACGATTCCTGCAGTTATGTTTCCAATCAAAGAGGAATTGAAGATGCTTTTTTAGAAGGAAAAATTGGATTCATATTATCGGGTGACTGGCTTTTGAAAAGAATAGAGAATGAAAATAGAAATATTGACCTGATGTCAACTCTCATGCCCGGACCCGGTTCCGTGGGAAGATCATTCCTGGGCGGAGAATTTTTGGCAATTGCAGAGTCATCTGATAATAAAGAAGCGGCCCTAAAATTTATTAAATTCTTAACCTCGCCTGAAAACCAGCTCAAATTCTGCAAGGCAAACCGGACCGCCACTCCGTCATCGGTTGTTGCCAGCCAGGATTCTTATTTTAGCTCAAATCCTCATTTGAAACTGTTTAACCAGCAAATATTGTCAGCTATTCATCCTCCTGTTGACCCGGACTGGGTAAAGATTGAGGATATTATTGAAAGAGCTGTTGAAGAAGTGCTCTTCAGAAACGGACCGGTAGCCGGAACGCTTAAGAATGCTCAGGAAAAAATTGAAAAACTGAAATATCAATAGAAGCTAAATGAGTAACAAACAGTTCAGCGGTTTATCTTTTTCTCTCCCCTGGCTTATTACATTTGTCCTATTCTGGCTTTTTCCGTTGGGCTATTCTTTTGTTATTGGATTTACAGATTACCAACTGCTGTCAAAATCTTTTGAATGGATTGGGTTTGACAATTATGTTAGCCTGATAGAAGACCCGGATTTTATCTCCGCCTTAAAGAATACTTTTATTTTTGTTTTCGGAACAATCCCCATAACAACTGTCATTGCCTTATTGCTGGCTCTGCTTTTGAATAGAAGTTTTACCGGCCGGGATTTTTTTAGAGCCGGATTTTTTATGCCTTCAATAACCTCGATGGTTGTTGTTGCCTTAATATTCACCAATCTCTTTCAAAGAGGCGGATATATTGCCATGCTGGCCGAGATGATTGGTTTTTCTCCTCCCGTAAACGGCTTTCTT
>JACZYS010000060.1 GCA_022570975.1 Candidatus Zixiibacteriota bacterium
TAACCAAAAGTTGTGGATGAGCGTGTAGAAAATGAAAAGTGAGCGTATCCTTTATAAATAAATATTCACTTTTTTAATTCCCTATCTCAATTATAGCTATTTTCAAAAATCGGTTATTTTATATTGGCGAGCAAGATTTTTGTTAAAGAAAAGATTTTCATATTTTCGAATTATTATTACATTATACAACGGAAATAAGAAGGAAACGGTATTGCTCAATAAAGAAGAAGAATTGATAACTCTTTCTGAAATTGCCCTTAAGAACCTTCCGGTTCTTTCTGGCTCGGCTGAATTTGCCAGCAAAGAGATTCTCATTTCCTTTATAGGTTTTGGCTGAGGCGGTCCAAACCTGGAACTAGCTCTGGGGGAGCCTGATGAAGAAATGATTAGGTATTCAGTCAGCTGTTTTGATTTTTATCTGGAGTCAGGACTGGATTACCTTATTAGGCGGTTCGGCACAATTGCTATTGACTGCGATAAAATTGAAGGAGAAGACCCGCAGTTTTCAGTAGTCATGATCCGGGATGATGACTTCATCTGCTAATATTGGCCTCTTTTAATAATCCATAAAGAAATTGACAGAAACATGACCGCCAAAAATGCTACTATGAGATTAATAAGCTCAAACGATAAAACATTCTGTTGAACAAAAACCGGCAAGAATCTCATGAAACTATTAATGAGAGTCGTAATAGCTCCAATTTTCATTAAATCTGAAAAACTCTTGCTCATAGCCCAACCCAAGAGAGCACCGGATCCTGAGTGAAACTTGATCAGAGAACTCTTTTCTAATAGGAGCCATGAAAAAAGTTCATTATTACCGGAAAGAGTGGCTAAATAAGATGATTCAATTAAACCAAATCCGGCTCCCACAGCCGCACCGATTGCAATTAGTTGATAGCTCTTTGGTTTGAGCAGCCTTAGAATAACAAAAATCAAAATTATTTTCAGAGATTCCTGGATAATTCCTCCGGCAACACTCGGCAGCGATCCCTGCAAATATGAGAATTGTCCGGACTGAAAAGCCGGCAGGATAAACTGTTTAAAGAAATATGACTGAACAGGAAATTGAGTATATGGAATTATGAAATAAGCAATCCCACCCAATGCAAAAGCTATGTAGGTTTCTTTCCATCGATACCCTTTTCCAAGAAACATCAGCAATGATATTAGAGAAATCAGCAGAAACACTAAATAATTGGGGATAAACGAGATAGACTTTGAAACTGAAACAGTTGATCGAATTGGAAGCTCATTTACTTCGTTTATGACTGTATCCAGATATACTTTCATCTTGTAGTCGGGAATATCAATCTTTTGAAGTTTCCGATCCTTCGAATAATACAAAGTCATATTTTGGGGAGAAGTCAGTTCAATCACATAAACTGAGTCAGAAAGCTCAGTATGAAGAGGAATAAATCCGAACCTTGTTACTTCGCCGACTAAACTATTTTCAGTCAAAGAGATAGGGTCAAAAACATCAATATTTATTGATTTACCTACAAAAATCTCTTCTCTCGCAAAAATCAGCTCATACTGGTCGAAGTAATTGTTCCCCAATGGTTTAATATATTCAGCCATAACCACCGACTGTTCTATCTGTTTGCCGCCCCGAGTAAAGAATCCTTCGATAATTGAGCCACTCCGCTCAAATTCAATTTTTTCAGTGAATTCACCAATTGTTATCGTTTTTTGATTGCCGTTGAAAAAACCTTTGTCGGAAACGAAGAAATTCCCTTTGGTCAGTCTCTTTTGTTCTACGTTTCCCGAAAGATATTTTAATTTTAATTCTTGATTGAACTGAAATGTCTTGTAAGAGTTAATTTCTTGACTACCAACAAGTTGCGACTTTAAATAGCCGGCAATTTCACCATTTATTTCAATCTCCCAGACTCTTGTTTCACCAATATTTCTGAACTCACCGATAGAATTCACCGGCGACAGAACAGGCTGAGAAAAGAGACTTCCGGAAAGAACAAGAACAGCGAATGTAAACAGATAAGAAAACTTTTTAAGATTCATAACAGGGCAGAAAATATTGCATACTGTCAGGAAGTCAACCAATTTAAAATTCGGGATGAACTGCAGCTTTTTAGCTGGAATAATAGAGTGATAACTTAATTGAAAACAACAGATTGCGTGAGATGCAAGTAAATCAAGAAAATTCTATATTTAAACCATGTTTCGCTTGACATATACATTCATTTTGGTATGTTAATTTTAAGGTAATGTAGGTATTTACCTTAGGTTTATTATTAAAGTACTTACAAAATACTTTGTTTAGGTAATTGATGATTGCAAACATAATTGTAAAATTTATTAAACAAGAATAAATCCAGGCTGGATTTATCTTTAAGGGCGATATGCATGATATTTGGTAAAGAATTTTGCACAATCTTAAATAAATTCAAAAAATGTTGTCTCTTTTTCTTTATGCTTCTGATTACAACTGCTTCCTCGACTCATGCTGTTACTGTTTCCACGTCGTCCCTTGAATATGCATATTTGGAATCTCTTCAGATTTACGGTATTGACTTTGGAATTGAAGAGACTGTAACAATAGAGGCATTCCGCTATGATGGCTCATTAATTGAAAGTTGGACTGCTTTTACAGACCTAGATGGTAAGTTCACAACTTCTTGGTCGGTTCCGTATGACGAAACAATGGGAGATACGGTAACGATTGTCGCCGTTGGCCAAACATCTGAAATGACAGCTACTACTTCTGTGACTGCCCCAACCAAGAGATTAAACCAACTTCAAAACGGAACATTTTCATCCGATGCCAACTGGGCTAACGGAAATATTAATGGCTCAAACTCCTGTTATTCTGAAGGAGATGTAGTAGCATATAGATATAGTATAAAGAAGTTGGAGGGAGGAAGTGAACATTACTTCACTATCTCAGCAGAAGCTACAAAATCCACAATTCATGCTTTCGACTACTTTGCAGATTATGACTTAACCGAGTTAGTCGGAATTACTGCCGCAGGTGGTCCTTGTGGAACCATTTCCACTACTCCCCCTGCCGGATGTTTACCTCCTACAAATTCATTTCCATTCACAGACCCAACTGTTGCTTCAAATTATACCGGTTTACCCGGAGATATGACAAATATTACAACGGGCGGATTTTCCATCGAAACAGCTCGTAATTTATGGTCATCAAATGCAATAGTTGACTCAATGAGTGATTACACTTATGAGGGGACTGATTCTGACAGAGAATTAACCGTGACTGTTTATTTTACAACTACCGGCACTGGCGAGGTAGATGTAATGTTCTTCTGGGGCGGTCACCTTTCTGAAGGGACTCTATCAAATTGGGGGCTCTCAAATGGCACTTCAGCCGTGGACGGTTCTCCTTATCATATGCGTGCTATCAATTTTGACAGCAGCGGCTCTGCAAACCAGGACCGCTCAATTAAAGACGGAGTAGTTTGCTTGCCGCCGAGCGTTGAAATAACATCCTCTGAAGCTGATTCAGTTTGTGCAGGAGCATCCGGTACACTCTCTGTCCCAACCGGAGCTACTGATTATACCTGGACACTATCCGGCGGAACAATAGACAGTGGTCAGGGAACAAATACCCTTTATTTTACGGCCGGTTTAACTATTGGTGATTATCTCATATTCTCTATTGATGCTTGTGATTCTCTATCGGGATGTCCAGGGGATGCTTGCTGTGGATTCAAGATAGATAGTCTCTTAATAGGTGACTGCTGTGATTTTTCAATGACTTGCCCATCCAATGTTACCATAGGTTGCGATGAATCAACAGACACGACTAACACCGGCAGCCCAACCCTGACCTTGAGTGGTTCTTGTCCAAGTATAACAATAACATATAGTGACAGTGAAACACCCGGTGCCTGCCCCCAAGAAAAAACTATTACAAGAACTTTTTATGCTATAGATGGAAGCGACACGTTGGGAACCTGCACTCAGGAAATTACTGTAGAAGACAATACAGCTCCAAAATTTGACGCGGACCCGCCATGTCCAGCTGATGTAACCGTTGAATGCGATAACGTACCCGATCCTCCATTCCTGACAGCTTCTGATACTTCTGATAACTGTGATCCAAATCCGATAGTATCATATAATCAAGATTCGGTGTCATTAGGATGGGATTATCAACTGACAAGGACATGGATTGCTACTGACGCCTGTGGAAATGCCGATACCTGCACCCAGGTAATTACAGTTGAAGACAAAACTGCTCCAACATTTGACCAGCCGGGATGCCCGGCTGATGTGACCGTTGAATGTGATAATAATATTCCTACCGCTCCAACCCTGACCGCTACCGATAACTGTGACCCCGCACCTACTGTCAGCTTTAGTGAAACTTCAGTTCCCGGAGCCTGTCCTCAGGAACAGGTTATAACAAGAGTGTGGATTGCATCCGATGCTTGTGAAAATGCTGATACCTGCACCCAGGTAATTACGGTAGTTGACACAACTCCGCCAACATTTAACCCGGACCCGCCATGCCCTGCTGACGTAACGGTTGAATGTCATAACGTCCCCGTTCCTCCTATCCTGACAGCCGATGATAACTGCGATCCAAATCCGATAGTAACATATAATCAAGATTCTGTTTCATTGGAATGTGGATATCAGTTGACAAGAAGATGGATTGCATCCGATGCTTGTGAAAATGCTGATACCTGTACCCAGATAATTACGGTAGTTGACACTACTCCGCCAACATTTGACCAGGCCTGCCCTGCTAATGTAACCGTTGAATGTGATAATATTCCTACTGCTCCGACCCTGACATCTTCTGATAACTGTGACCCTTCACCTTCTGTCACTCCAAGTGAAACTTCAGCTCCCGGAGCCTGTCCTCAGGAACAGATTATAACCAGAACATGGACTGCAACTGACGCCTGTGGAAACATGACCGTCTGCGCTCAGGTAATAACTGTTAACGATACTCAAGACCCGGTTTGCTCGGTTCCGAATGATACTACTATAGTAATATGTAATACTCAAACAATCTGTCTTCCAGTTTCTGCTTCTGATAACTGTGATCCAAATCCAACCTGCACCAAAATTAGCGGCCCCGGCGCTTTGATTAATGGAAACTGGTGCTACTCGGCTTCAACTAATGAAAGTGTTACTGTAACTATTAAGTGCAGCGATGCCTGTGGTAATACCTGTCAGAGTACATTCACTGTAAACTTTACTCTCGACCCAAATTGCAACTGTCCATCAATAACAATTGAAAAGACACATAAAACTTTCCAGGGACAGTTTGAAAAAATCTCAGTAGCGATTGATGGCTTGGGCTTTGAGATTGGAGGCTATGACTTGGTGATTCAATATGATGCATCTGCTCTCAGTGTTGTAGGTACTGAGTTAGGTCTTGATTTTGCAGGATGCGGTTGGGAATATTTCACCTACCGCTTTGGTGCAAGTGGTAACTGCGGTGCCAATGCCTGTCCTTCCGGCAAATTGAGAGTCATGGCAATAGCTGATGTCAGCAATGGGGCTAACCATCCATCATGTTATGGAGTTTCCTCCGGTGAAATGGTTGAACTTACTTTCTTGGTAACCAGCGACAGAACATTCGAATGTCAATATGTACCTATTGTGTTCTGTTGGTACGACTGTGGAGATAATTCCCTTTCTGATAAAGATGGCAACCTTTTATATCTTTCAAATGATGTTTACAATTTCGGCAGCACTTCGCCAATAACAGATCTGGGCGCGGAATTCCCATCTTTGTATGGAGCAAACTCCTCCTGTGATATAAAAATTGGCGATGGTAAACCAGACCCAATCCGCTGCATAAATTTCTATAACGGCGGTATTGATATTGCCTGTGCAGATTCAATTGACGCACGTGGCGATATCAACCTAAATGAAATCGCAAATGAGATTGCAGACGCGGTTCTCTTATCCAATTACTTCGTTTACGGTATTTCCGTATTTGATGAAAATCTTGAAGGCCAGATTGCCGCCAGCGATGTAAATGCCGATGGGTTGTCTCTTTCGGTCGCTGATTTAGTGTATCTTATTAGAGTTATAGTTGGAGACGCTCTGCCTTATGCAAAAATTTCTCCGATTTCCGCTGAGTACAAGATTACCAGCAACAACAGCATCTGGGTAAGTGACAAAATGGGCGGCGCACAGGTAATAGTTTCCGGTGAGACCGCACCGTTGCTTCTGGCTGACAACATGGAAATGATTTACAACTATGACATTGACAATAATGTTACCAGGATATTGGTTTACAGTATGGAATCAGGCCAGAGCTTCTCAGGAGAGTTTATCTCATTTGAGGGTGACGTTATCTCACTTGAACTGGCAACATACGAAGGTGCCATGGTCAACGCCAAGCTGATGCCGAATTCATTCCTGCTGAACCAGAACTATCCGAACCCATTTAACCCGAGTACAACAATTAGTTTTGAACTGGCTAAAGCTTCAGACTACAAACTCTCAATCTATAATGTCACCGGTCAAAAAGTCGCTGAATTTACCGGTTATGCCGAAGCCGGAAAGAAAGAGATTGTCTGGGATGCCAGTAGTGCGGCAACAGGAATTTATTTATACAAATTGGTCACAGCTGAATTCAGTGATATCAAAAAGATGGTTCTGCTGAAGTAAGACAACCACAGCAAGTAATAAAAGCTGCTATATAATACAAAAAAACCTGCCTTAACCGGCAGGTTTTTTTTGTACGATTTGTTTGAGAGTGAACTTTCTAATCGTCGTGGTCGGAATGGTCATCTGAGTCATCGGCAGCTTCTTTTATCTCAAGGGACATATTGCATATAGAGCAATTATCACCTTTGTTGCCGGTTATTTCCGGATGCATTGGACAGGCGTAAATTACGCTGGATTTGGTTTCATTTTCGGAATCGTTTTCTTCTGTCGGATGTACGCCGATTTCGGCAAGGGAAGCAAGTCCCCTATCTACCCAGGCAAAGACCGAATCTCTTTCACTGTCAGACGGATTGGCACTCCAGTGCATGAATCTATAATTAAACGGCGGCATTTCTCCTTCTTCTAATTCTTCGCGAACCGCTACTAAATCGTCGGCCGGTTTACCATGACCGCCAAAGGGAAAACCGTCAGACATATCCAAATGCTCTTTTGCTTCTTCAACGTCGTGATCAATCATACCTTTGATAATGGGCAGCATATAATACCACGGATAATTTGTTCTTGTTGTGTGGCAGTCAAAACATCCCTTTTCAAAAATCGGCTCAAGAACAAGAAATTCATTTTGAATTTTTGCATAAATAGAATCAAGTATCAAACTCAGCGTATCCGGAACACTGTCTGATACTGCCTGCTCTTTGGTATCTGTTGAGTCATGTTTTTCTCCCCCATGCCCATAGGCAAGACCAAATGAAATTATTAAAGCAAAAATCGGAAGCATTGTTTTCAGAATTTTCATATTTCTCCTGTTCTTCTTCATATTGTATCAATTAAAATCTGATGAAGTCTAAAAACAATTGCTAGATAAAACAATAAAGACCTGCCAAAATCAGCAGGTCTTATATTGTTCTGTTAACCGGGAAAAAATGTTTTGTGGCTTAAGGCTGAAACAAGTATTGCAATTTGACAAAAAACTGTCTCTGTTTGACTTTATCCTGTGTTTCCAAAGTTACTGAATTTTGGACTTCACCATAATTATATGAAGAGCCCAAATAAAATACAGAGAACGGACTTATTCTATATGTCAAAAGCGGGTCAATGTCCCAACTCTTGTTGAAGTCATTATATTGGAGAACCAACCTTGTGGCCAGCTCTTTTGATGCCTGGTAACGCACTCTGGTTCTGGTAATATATCCCTTAAACAATTCCTGGCCGTTATTAAAATCATTGGCTCTAACATAATTGACACTCGGCTGAATAGTTATACGGTCAATTGGTTTGTAATTGATTGAAGCGTAGATAGAATTTTCTTTGTCTTTCACCAACTGGCCTCTGGAGAATCCAACCGAGTTATTGTACGAGAATTCAGCGAATAATTTACTGCTAAACCGTCCGTTAGTATAAAACCCAATTGTTCTCAAACCATCAAATTGAACATTCCTATATAGTTCTTTTCCAGAATTGTAATTAAAACTCAAGAAAGCCTGGGCAAATCTGAAGGCATTATTCAAGTTCAAATTGAAATATTCCATTTTCTTTGTGCCATCAAAATTCCATCTGTTGTAGGTGTTAAAGAATGGGGTTATTCTTTCCAAGAAACTTTCTTCATTGAACCTGAAAGTATAGGAACCATTAATCATCAAATTCCGGTCGTTATTGACCGGATCAAATCCAACCTGGGTTCTATACGATGGTGATACCTGGTCAACATTGATATTGAGATGGAAATTCCTTCCGTTGGCCCTTATTTGGGAGATGAAGGCGTTACCCGTAAATGATTCACCATTGAATCCCAAATCATATTTATCGTGGTCATACATGACTCCATCCAAAAATGCAGTCTTTCCCAGTACGTCCGGCTCTTTGGTATGACTCCAGATATATTGACCGATAAAAGTAAAAGTCTTTGATAACCTGAAAGAATGGTCAAAGGCAAATATTGAACCCGAGCCGCCGTTCTCGAATCTTCGGTCGGAAACCATAACACCAACCTCGTTGTTTCCGCCGATATTTTGAGTTCCTCTTAAGACGTTAATATAGCTCTGACCGACATCAAAAATTATGGTTCCTTCTTCCAAAGGAATTGTGTACGGGGAGACTTCATCTTTTGCCGTCAAGAACCCAATTCTGGTTTTCTCTTTTCTGCTGATCATCTTGACCGCATATTCAGGGTCATTGACTGTTCTTGTATAAAAAGAATTGAAGAGGGTCTGAAAAATATCTCTTCCTTCCTGAAAAAACGGTCTTCTTTCCGGATAAAACAGAGCGATTGTTGTGTTGACATCAATTTGGGCGACGTCTGCCTCAATCTGGGAAAAATCAGGATTATATGCGGCTTCCATTGTAATATCACTTGAAATTGAATATTTTCCACCCAGAGACAACTCACCATAAACATCACTCTTGTTCATCTGTAAATCTGGGCTTGAATAATCAATCGCACTTGATTGACTGGCCACAAAAGTCGGCAGAATTTCGAGCCCTTTACTTGGACTTACATCTCTTATTCCTTCAACCGTTCCCCACTGGCACGGGAAACATTGTTCATCCCGGTTATTGGCAGACCAGGAATAAGTTTTGAAACTTTCTCTTGGATGATTTCTCCAGAAATCAATTTTCCACTCCTGCACATCTTTGCTTGGAAAACGCATGCTTGAAAACGGAATAGCCATTTCTACTTCATAACCGTCGCTTGTAATCTGTGCTGCCGATTCCCAAATTAAATCATATCCTTTGTCATCCCCGGTTACACTTGACCAGAGCAAATCTTTTTGGACGCCATATGGATTTACAATGAACTCATATGCCCATGCGGCATTCCCATAAGTGTCAATAAATACGACAACAGCGTCATCAGAGTCAAATTGGTCACGTTCGCACATGGTGGCCCTAATTTTTGCGGGATCATCAAAGCATTTGAATCCAATATACAAATTATCGTCATCGTATGTGATATAGGCATATGTTTCTACTTCCGGCTTGGTATTGTCCCCCGGTTGTCTCTCCACAAAATTGTCTGCCCGCATTAACGTACTCCAGATATCTTCATCCAATACGCCATCAATTTTGATTGACGCTGTTGTTTTGCTTGTCCTGAGTGTGGGATTGAAAACCGGTTCAAAATCTTTTGATGCAAACGAGTATGGACTCAACATAAATAAGAGAACCATCAATGACAGGATGATCTTTCTCAAACTTAAATTTCTAAAAATTGACATACTTATCCCTTTCGAATATGACCTATTCTACGAGAAATTTTTCTAATGTTCGTAAAATTAAACTTCTTCTCGTTACTTCCTCTATCTAAATATTCTACTACGGAACTACTTTGAAAAAGTTGTTAAAAAGTTTCAGGTTACGGAAAATTTCCGCAAAGCGCATAATTGACGCTAAGTGTCAGGACGCTGCCAAAACCGAACATTATTCGGCTTTATTCATAGACAGAGGTGGATATGATGGGGGGGGAAAGGCTACATCAATATTCTTCAGATTCAAAAATTAGTTTAAACTTTGAAGTATGACTTCGTTACTGCCTGATTGAGTTGCAATAGGGATGAACTATGTCGACATTTTCTATTGTCCCTAAACCGCCTTCTCGTTTCGGGATAATGTGATCAAAACTCAATGAATTTTGATGTAATCTTGCATTACAGTGAATACATTTAAGGCGATTCGCTAACGCCTTTTTGATAAAAATTGCAGACTTTTTTTCCGTAGTAACTTCGGGATTTTCAGTATATTCAATAGGCGGACTGATTTTCAGATATTTGAATTTCTCCAGTTTCATTGACGAATTAACTGCTTGGTCAATTTTCATTTTATTTTTTAGACCCTTTAAGCATTCTTTATAAAATTCTTTTATATTCAAATAAGATTTAATTGCCATTCGAGATTTTCTTCCAATGTCTTGCACCATATAATTATATTCCAAAAGCAGTTCCTCGAAATCTGCTCTGACTTTAACGAATTCCTTGAATGAATTGTTATCAGCCATTTCAACTATCAGAGCTACTATCGCCCGGAATGAAGCGGCTCTATGCAATCCTTCTGACGAATAGAAATAAACGATTGGGTCTAAACCTAATGACGAAATATGCTGGCTATTTATTCTCCACGCAATTTTTCTTGTGTTTCTTAAGTATCTAACAGTTTCGTCACCAGATTTATCGTCTTCTACTTCTTCTCTGAAATCTTGTGGAATTCCGTTAACGATATTTATGAAATCCAAGATTATTGGTAAAGAAGCCGAAACTTTCCCTGCAATTGGAAGGTCGGCATTTTTTATGGGCATTCTCAATGGTGGCCTAAACAAAATTTGATGAATTTCTTTCGCATACGCTTGTATGAGATTTTGGTTATCTGCCGAAAAGGCCGCCCAGAACTTATGTCCCTTGCCGCCTTTATAAATGGCTCTTGCAGCAATGCAGTTGCCTTTTCTTCGTGACCTTAAGAGTTTTATTTCGGTTTTATCAAGTTGAACGCCTTGCTCATTTATCTTGAAGAAAGAATCCTCAGCCTTTTTCACATCACCTTCAACCCATTGCACATTTAATTGAAACGCCCCCAGATTACTCGCTATCCTCTTGTGCTCAGCGCTTTTGGTGGTAGAATTATTTGCCCCATCAAAATCTTTATATGCTCCACCAATTTTTTTGTGTATTAACCTTCGAGCTCTTTCTGCAATTTCTCTTTCTTCTTCAGAAATATCCCCATCATAAAATTTTTGTGATATTTCACCATCACCATAATCATTGTGATACCAAGCCGCCAAAGCTCCTAATCGATGTGCCCCATCAATTACAAATATCAATCCCTCAAGGTTTCTCCAGAGGATTATTGCAGGAATTAAA
>JACZYS010000061.1 GCA_022570975.1 Candidatus Zixiibacteriota bacterium
TTGTAAATATGCTAAACTTGATGCATTATTGAAGAACTCAGATATTGTTACATTGCACTTGCCTTATAATAAACATACGCATCATATATTGAATGGAAAGAATATGAAATTAATGAAAAAAGGATCAGTTTTGATTAACACTGCTAGGGGAGGTTTGGTTGACACTGCAGCTCTTATGAATGCTTTAAGGAGTAAAAGAATTGCTGCAGCTGGTCTAGATGTTCTTGAAGAGGAAGAGTTGATTAATGCTGAGGGAAGATTGAAAAGAAGGATTTCAAAGAAATATTTGAAATTATGGACAATAAGCCAGTTACTGTAAGATTATTAGATCCACCTTTACATGAATTTCTTCCTCAACGTGACAATGAAATTGAAGAATTAGCAGGACTAATGAACCTTACCTTCAAACAGGTAAAGGACAAAATTAAAAGTTTAAAGGAGACTAATCCCATGCTTGGATTTAGAGGATGTAGATTAGGGATTGTGTATCCAGAAATATCAGAGATGCAGGTTAAAGCAATTATTGAAGCTGCCAAAGATTGCGGCAAGGTGATGATTGTAACCGAAGATCGTTTCCATGGCGGTTGCAGCGGAACTATCGCTGCCGTAATTACCGAAGGTGAAGGACTCTTCCATCTTGAGGCACCAATTAAGCACGTCGTCCCTATTGATGCCAGAGTAGCTTATGGCGTTGACGGAGACAATGCTTGTCTTCCAACCGTTGATAAGATTCTTGCCGCAATTGAAGAATTGCATAATGATTTCTAATAATTTCATAATTGTTAATATAAAAAAACCCCGCCTTAAAGCGGGGGTTTTTTTGTGAAGATTTTCATTCGCTATTTCAAGAGAAGCATCTTTTTGGTCAGAGTCTCTTTGCCTGCCGTTATCTTGTAAAAATATAATCCGCTGGCATATAAAGATGCATCCCAGGTTATTTCAACTATTCCGGCAGAATGTATTCCGGCAAAACTTTCAATTTGCTGACCCAATGAATTATAAATCAAAAGTTGATAAGACGATTTTTCGGGGAGTAAGAAACTAATATTTGTTTCGGGGTTAAACGGATTTGGATAATTTTGTAATAGTGTCAGTCTGTCGGGAATAATACCTTTGTCAATTACAGCAACATCGGTTGTTAATTCCTCAATAAAGAAACAATGAGGGCCGTCCCACTCCGGTATAAAATCATCTATAGTGACGCTACTCCAAAGCCATTTTCCAACAACCGGATAAAATGATGAGTCAATACAGATTGTCTTACCTCTTTGTAAGTCATCAATACTGGTCGAGATTGAAAAAACTACAGAATCGTAACCATGAACAATTCCGGCATCGGGAGGGTATTGAAATCCTCCAAATCCAATAGTGTCAGATATTGAGCCATCGGAGTAAATGCCGATGAAAACATTGCCGCCATATTCATTTATCAAGGCCGAATCATAATTTACTGTCAAGAGAGACCATTTGGCGCCATCGGGAGAATAAATCCTGAATCCGTTAGTAGAGCCAACAATTGTGTCGTCGGTGTTGTTATTGAATCTTATATGAAAGGAGATATCACTACCCGGTGCTATCGTATCTGCCGATACAAGCCCTTCAACATGGTCCAAACTTACGATTCCGTTCTGGGAATGAGAAGTAAGGGGAATTAAGAAAAGAATTAATGCTGTAAAATAAATTAGCTGTTTTTTCATATTAATAAGAACCAAATGGTTTGAATTCTAAATTATCATCTTTTACTAAAATAAGCAGTTACAGAAATTTGTCAAGGCATATCAGTCATTCTGCAAATATGGCGGTATCTTAAACCAAAGAGTCTTAATAACTTATCATTTATTGTTGTCGATTGGGGAGAATTGCGTATAATCATGAGTAATGGCAAACATATCAGGCAAAGTTATATTTATTATTCTGTTATCTTTTTCATCTGCCTATTCCGGAACAGAAGAGGCATTATCCGAAACAGGTATAGAGCTTCCGTATCCGGAGTCGGTCACAATCAGAGTCCCTGAAATAAGATTACCCTACTTTAACAAAGAAAAATATGTCACCGCTATTTTGAAAATTGATAAGAAAGGGAAAACAGAAGATATTTTATGGGAAGAAAATTCTGACTCTCTCCTGGTAAAATATTTCTCCCCAAATTTAAGAGCAATCAGATTTCATCCGGGAACAACCGATATGAAAAAGTCGAATTTTCTTCTCCCGATCAGGCTTCATTATAGGGTCAGGGGGAGAATACCCGATTTAATATTCCCGGTTGATTCTTTTGGAATAGTTGCGGATAGAGACTGGTATGAAAAAGCTCTTTCCTTAAATGGGTATGAAAAGCCAGAGTTAAGCATCTTTCCTCCTTTTTTCTGTGATTTGGCATGGACGGATTCATCCCGGCACTATCCCTATTGCCTGTTTCAGCTCAGCCTTGACTCTAAAGGTCAACTGACCGGAATAGATGAGATATCAAACAAATACCATACTTTTTCAAGGCAGCTAATGTCGGCTGCCCAATGGGCCAAATTTGTTCCGGCAAAAATCAATGGGAAAAATAGCAATTCCAATGTTTATATGATGGTCTCTTTTTTCCCTCAGATATTTTATCCTAACAAGGGATATGATAATTCAAAACGTGATTCCTATGGCTTACTTGAAAGAGTACAGGTCAGACTATTCGTGGATACTGTTGGATTATTAAGCAAGCCCCTTCCCAGAAAGCTAAAAGGAAACAAGTATATATATAGGGGGGAGCACAAAAGAGCAATAGATACAATCATAGGCTATATTTCAATCTCTAAAGAGGGACAAGGAAAGTTATGGAGGTTCACCAAAACGGATCAAAAAATGAAAAAAACTCTCTACAAAATTATGGAGCAGCTTACTTACTTTCCAGCTATAGATTACCAGGGCAAGCCCCATGAGTTTAATGGTATGATCTCTTTTATATTTGATGGCAGTTCAACAATACGAATTAACTACCACTGGCTTCCTGAAAGCCAGGCTGATATAGTTAGATAACCTCCAATACAACAATAACTTACTAATTTAAAGCGTCTAAACAAGAATTGCGGGATTCGCAATTTGTGCGCCAATGCGGTTCCAGATAAACCACAATATAGTTGTCGTTTTTATAAGCTGTTGACAGACAAGGGATAAGCTGCCCAATTTAAGCCTGCTTCGTTTTTTGGCACAAATATTGAGTCTTTATACACTGGACAACTATACCGATTGAGGTGACTTTTGGAAGAATGGGAGCAATACTTTGTATAATAGCAAGAAGATTGAAATCTTAGAGAGACTGACAAAATATGCAAATTTCGGAACAAGGACTTTGTTGAGTGTAACCGTGATCTTAATTTATTTCAAATTTGGAACTGTTTTCTTATTCTTGACAAGTATTATATTGCTTGCGACTCCGGTCTTTTGGATGCTTAATCGGTTGACAAAAAGGATCGAAATAAAGAAATTCCAGACATTGTAAGTAGTTTCATACTATACAGATAAATAATTACTTGACTTTGAATAGCAATACTTTATTTTGCTGTCTTGTGTGCAAAAATATAAGGAAAAACTTTTGAACTTACTATTGAAAAACATATTTTTAGGCCGCTTTTCAGTCATAATCTTGGCTGTACTGTTTCTCATTCAAACAGCATCGTCTCAAACAGTAAAACCGGAAATCAGCTCGGCTTTGGAAGCCGGAGATACGGTCAGAGCAATTGACCTGATTAATACGGAAATTAGTTTTGATAAAGGCTATTACCACAACTATTACCTTCTTGGAAGCATTTATTATGAACAGGGGGAATTTACTAAAGCAAGAGACTGGCTAGAATTGGCCGTGAAGTACAAAAAGAAAGATGCCCGGTCACAGTATCTTTTGGGAAAGACTTATCTAAAATTAGGTGATTTGGAAAGTGCTGAAAAAGTCATGAGCACTTATCGCAAAAAAGCCAAAAAGGATGACCGGCACTTATTTGAAAACGGTTTTGGTCTGGTAATGCTTGCCAGAGAAAATTATCAGGATGCAGACCGTGCCTTCAGACAAGCAATTGTTAGTCGGCCCAATATCTCTGAATACCACATAAATCTCGGGGACGCAAACTTTTATAGCGGAGTCCCTTATCTGGCTATCACAGAATATAAAAAAGCTCTGGAGCTGGATACGGCCGGTCTGGAAGTCTATTACCATTGGGCTGAGGCCTGTCTTGAAATGAAAGACTACAACTGCGCTATCGAAAAGCTGAAAGTTGTATTAAGTAAAGACAGCACTTATGCAAATGCCTGGATGAGAGCCGGTGGAATTTATTTCAGAGCCGCACTTTCAACCAGACAGCCGGCAGAAAGGAAGAGCAGGTTTCTTGAGACAATCAAGTCCTATGACACCTATCTTGAACTCTCCGGTGCTCTGCCCGATTCTGCCAACGTCCGCGCATATCTGGAGCTGGCTCTTTCCTATGTAAACATGTTTGCTTTTGAAGATGCAACCGAATATTTTGATAAAGTGCTCAACATTCCCTATGAGCCAAGAGACATTTATTTTTATTACGGCAAAGCTCTCTGGGGAAGTAAGAAATTTGTCGAAGCATCGGAGATGCTTGAGAATCATATCGAGTGGGTTTCAAAGCAGGATGAAAACTATGAGTCGCAAATAAGAGACGGAGAATTGTACCGACTCTTGGGCGACAGTTATTATTACCGTTCAAATAAAGAATACCTCCAGGCCGCGACTCATTATAAAAAGTCGCTCGAACAGGCACCCGGTCAAAAAAGATTGCTGTTGAATGTAGCCGTCAGCTATCACCAGCTTAAAAGTTATGTTCAGGCTATCGAGTACTACAATAAGCGGATTGAACTTGGTATAGATTCAACATCTGCGGCAATTTACAAGAATGCCGGCTATTGTGCCTTAAACATTGCCAACAATGAATCAGACGGTGATGAAGATGATATGATGGAAGAAGAGGAGATGGAAGAGGAAATAGTTCCGGCATCATCTGTCGAGACTGTTGACTATATGGCTGTTGCCTTAGACTTTATGGGCAAATATTTGGAGTACAAACCAAAAGATGTCAAAGTCCTTATTCTTGTGGCAAATGCTTATCTGTACCAACTAAATGAATGTGCCAATGGTGTTGCAGCTTATGAAAAAATTCTGGCCGTTGAATCTGATAATTGTGATGCCAAGAAAGCTATCGGTTATGCATACTTTGGCGGTATCTGTAGTAAAAATTATACTAAATCTCTTAAGTACTTAAAAGGTGCCTATTCCTGCATTACCTCAGACGGTGAAAGTTGCTCCGATGAAGACATAATTCTCTGGATTGCCCAGTGTTACCATCTCAGGGCTGCAGAAAAGCAAATGGCCAAAAAAGATTCCAATAATGATTTTAAAAATGCGTATGAATGGTACGGAAAAGTACTCAAATGTGACCCGGGAAATTCTGCCGCCAAAAAAGGACAGACCGACACCCGTTTTGAGTTTTTTGATAAGACCGATGGCTGATAATTTCCGATAGAGGAGCCTTGATGACCGAAAAAGAACAAGAAAATAAATCTTCAAATAGAATTTCACAAGAAGAGAGACTAACCTTTATTGGTTTTGAAGTATTCCCCAAAAAGGCCGGAAATATATTCAAAGACGATATGGAAAAAAATGAACTGGTAAATTCCATTAAGGATAAGAGACAGCACCATGACCAGATAAGGGAAGGCTGTACTCTTATGGTTGAAAGAGTCTCATCTTATGAGCGAAATGTTTTAACTGTTGCCAGTGCTGTTATTTTTATCGCTCTGTTCTTACCATGGTATACTTTGCACAATGAATTTGTGGAAGAATCAAATTTTTCTCCGGAACCAACTCCGCAAGTTGCAGTGATGGACAGCACCGAAATTGACTCAGATGGTTTGCTTCTTACTGATAGTATAAAGACCATACGCGATCTTTTAGGTTCCACAGAACCGGCAGATACAACAAGAAGAGCAGCCCTCGCAGAAGATGCAAATTCATCTCGTAGAGATGACGGAAAAATATATGATAAAGACGGTGACGAAATTCTTACCACTTTAGTCTCCCGTAAGAAAATAACCAGAGAGTATGAGAGTGCTTCGGCATTCGGTTCTTTAATCTCGCTCGGTTCAACCGGTTCTTATCTTTTTTCATCCGGCATTGTCTTGATCCTGACTACAATAATTATGTTTATTTATACTTTGCTTTGCATTGCTCTTCCTGCCTATTCTCTTTACGGGCTATATGGTTTAAAAGGAAGTGAAGATGAAAAAGCCTTGGCATTGAAAAAAATAATCAAATATAACTGGCTGCCGATAGTCCTCTTTTTAGTTACCTTCGTATTATCATTTCTTGGTTCTGAATATGGGTTTGACTCGGTAGAATTATTTACAAGTCTTGGCACAAGTTATGGTCCGGGAGTTTTCCTGGGTTCTCTATCATGGGGAGCGTTTATTGCCCTTTTTGGATTCATACTGATTGCTGTCAAGAGTGGAGAAATTTAGTATTAATATTTTAATAATTTATGGAGGTATGGTTTAGTGCTTAAGCAAACACTTTTTGTAACCCTTAATGCTATTGGTGCATTTGCGATTGGTTTGGGACTCTTTTATGGAGTCTTCCAATTTTCAGATAATGCGGTCATTCACTCAATTTACCAGGGCGGACCGCTGGTAGTTGTGCTGATTATGATTTTTATCATGCTGCTTGTCTTTGTTGTTGAACGTTATTTGTCGCTCTACCGTGTAGCCAAGGGCTCGAGTTCAGTGCAGGTTTTCTTTAAGAATCTAATTATGATGATCAGGAGCGATGACTTAGATGGTGCCCTTGCCGCCTGTGATAAGCAGAGAGGTACTACCGCCAACGTCCTGAGAGCTGGAATTGAAAGATACCGCGAAGTCAAAGACTCGGCTCAGTTTGACGCCGAAAAGAAAATTCAGTTAACCCAGACTGCTATTGAAGAAGCAAACGCGCTTGAGGGTCCTCTTCTGGAAAGAAACTTAATTGCTCTTTCAACCATCGCTTCAATTGCCACCATGGTTGGTCTCTTGGGAACAACAATCGGAATGATTAGAGCCTTTGCCGCAACCGGTAATGTGGAAGGTGGAGTTATTGATGCTACGGCACTGGCAACCGGAATTTCTGAAGCTCTTATCAACACTGCCGGTGGTCTTGCCTCAGGTATTGTTGGTATTTTCTTCTATAACTTCTTTGTCAATAAAGTTGATTCTTTTAACTATACCACAGATGAAGCCTCTTTTGAAGTTATTCAAATGCTGAAAGACAAACAGGGTATATAAAAAATGGCAATTAAGAAGAAACGGCGAGTGAATATTGTATTGGATATGACTCCAATGGTAGATATTGCTTTCTTGCTGTTAATTTTTTACATGGCAACCACAACTTTTAAACCGCCGGAAGCAAGAGCAGTGGAACTGCCGGAGTCACATTCCCAGATTAAGCTGCCTGATAAAGATATTATTAATATTACGGTAACAAAATATGACTCAATTTATGTCGATTATATTGTTACCATTATCGACAATATTGAAGGACGGGAAGTAAAAATTTCCGGTAGAAAAGTTGTTCCTGTAAATAAGTTTGATGTGGCCTATGCCATCAACAGGGCCAGAGCAACCAACTACAACGCCTTGATTGTTATTAAGGCCGACAGGGAAGCAAGCTATGGGGTTATGGATGATGTCATGTCTTCCATGCAGGAAAATAACCTGCAAAGATTCCTGATAATTACCGATCAGGAAGTCGAAGACGAGGCTTAAAAAGGAACATTTAGTAATATAAAATTGTTTAATAAGTAGAATGATTTAAGGAGTAGAAAAAAATAAATGGCCGGTGATGTAGTACAAAGAGAAAAAAAGACTAAAGGCTTAAGAAGACCTAAAAGAAGAATTGCCATCAGACTGGATATGACTCCAATGGTAGATATCGCCTTTTTACTTTTAATTTTTTACATGGTCTCAACTGTCTTCTCAATGCCTCAGGCAATGGAGATAAACCTCCCTCCAATAGAAGAAGAGGATGAAGAAATTGAAGTTAAAGAGTCAAATCTCTTGTCAATCAGAGTTGATCAAGAAAACAGGTTCTGGTGGAATTTGAAAATACCAACTCCGGAAAACCTTCCCCAGCTGCTACCTTCTGACCCCAATGCGCCTGACTCCCTCGGTTACCAGATGTGGGAAGATACTCTACAAGGTTTATTGGTCGAGCAGAATCGGGAAAACAGTTTGCTCAGCACCTTGATTTTGATTCACCGTGATGCCAGTTATAGAGATATGGTTAACATCTTGGATGAAATAGATATTATTGAACGATCCTGGAATCAATATACAGCCGTGGAAAAAGGGGTCGAAGTCAAAGATTTGGTAGGTAAAGATAAATTCTCATACCGCTTTGCTATGGGCGACTGGAGAGACAGAGACAGCAAAGTCATTGCCGCTTCGGTTGAAGAAGCCAAAAAGAACGGACAGTTATAATGTCACAGAACAACGCAATATATTCTCCCTACGGTGCTTTTGAACTAAAAGCCAGTTATCAGAAGAATTTCCTGATGGGATCAATATCTACTTTCTCGCTGGTGGTTCTGATAGTAGGTATCTCTTATCTGGTGGCCTATATCACTCATGTCAATGCCGATGACATTGATGCGGTTGTTATCAGAACGATCGCAGATTTGGGACCGCCGCCTTCGGTAGTAAGAAAACCTCCTCAGGTCCAGATTGAACAGCCGGATATAGTAAAACCAAGAATTGGTATCCCTACTCCGGTCGCTGATGATGAACTGCTTGACGAAGATGTAGTCATTGCATCTCGCGATGAACTTATGGAATTGACTAACGAAGACATTACCTTGCTGGGTGAAGGTGACATGGTTGATATTGACTATATCCCCGATCACACCGAATTTGTTGCCGTAGAAATTTATCCCGAACAGATTTATGAATACAAAAGCCCTTATCCGAAATTTGCCAAACAGGCCGGACTGGAAGGTATCGTCCATGTAAAAGCTCTGGTAGATGAAGAAGGTAATGTGTTAGATGCTATTTTAGGTAAAACATGTGGTGTCGCTTCACTTGATGAAGCCGCCGTCAAAGATGCTCTCAAGTGCAAGTACAAGCCTGCTATTCAAAATGGCCGGCCGGTTAAGTTGTGGGTCACATATAAAGTTGAATATGTTCTTCACGAATAAGCATTGTTGAAAAATAATATTGTTAAAAGCCTCCATTTTGGGGGCTTTTTTTGTATGGACAAAAAACAGAGCAAACTAATTCTTTTTAGGAATAAAAAAAGCGTCACAAAATTTGTGACGCTTTAAATTCTACAAGAAGGTAAAGTTATTTGCTGCATCCGGCGGGAGGTGCACCATTCTTAAAGAAGTAACTTACGAATTTGGTTAGGTCTACAATATTCACTTCACCATCAGGGGAACCATCAATATTTGCTTCGGCCGGACAAATAGCAGCCGGTCCGGATTTAAACATATAACTAACCAGTGCCGTTAAGTCATTAATTGTCACCTCATCCAATATATCACCATCCATGTTTCCTGTCTGCCCCTGGCAGCAGCTGAGCGTTACCAGGCCATTATTATATTCGGGCACATATTGATAACAGCCCTGATCAAACTTCAGGAATTTGTTATTAAAACTGGTGATTACAATAGGATTGGGTCCACCGACTGCCCCGAAGGGAATAGTGAACCATAAATTGGCAACCGGTCCGCTTCCAGGAGGAAGAAGAGGGGAGACTCCCTGAACAACTGAAGACATTTGCAAAGCTCTTCTAAAATTATTATCATCTTTAGCTGTATATTTTAATTCTTCAAAAAACTCGGCCCTTGTTCCGGTTGTTGTGGCAGAGTCAAAAATTAGATTCAGCGGTCCGGCCCAGCTAAATGGAATTACAAGAATCTTGAGGTCAATGCCATTGGTGACATTTACTTGTACCCGGATTTTAGTGCCGGCTTCACCGAATGCGTCAGCAAATGTAATCGTGTCGTTTATTACTCCGGTTTTTTCTTTGAAAATCCAGAGAGTACCATTGCGGTTGGAGGCCAAAATCCTTCTGCTCGGCAATGCTTCAAATACTCCCCAGCAGCCGTTATAATTCTGACCATCATCATTGGGGTAATTGTCATAAATAGCCAACTCAACCGGATTTGCAGGATCCTTTAAATCAACTACGGCAATGCCTGATTCATAATGTGAGATATAAGCTTTTCTATCAAAAATCTGGACGTTATGGGCCAGATAATTTGGCCCAATATATTCCCCCACCAATTGCATATTACTTAGGTCAGAACGGTCCCAGAACTTTACCGTTTTTCCACCGGTCTCCTCAGTTGTTCCAACATATTGACCGTCAGCCGTAGGCCAGATATTATGAGCATATCCGCTCGGAGCGCCAGGAAATGTTGTCAGTAATTGAGCACTGAATTTATTACTCAAATCCCAAATAGAAAATTTACCCATACCTCCCTGAGCAACGTAAACGGTGTCGTTCATGGCATACATATCATGGACTTGCTCAGGTCCAAAAGCGCTGACAATAGAAGGAGCTTCCGGATTGGCAAGGCTGTGAACGAATATTGAAGCGCCAGTGCCGAATCCCTCTGCATAGAGATATCCCTTTATTGTATCTATTGAAAGATTATGTGATGCCGGGTAACTCCCGCCATCAATTGGAAAGGTATTGATGAGCTTTACGGAATCCGGCAAATACTGCATATCCATCACAATTATGCCGTCATTTAATCCACCGCACTCAGAGACTGCATAAGCATAATGCTGATAGGTCTTGATATCTCTCCAGCCACAGCCAGGTGTGAAAGGAATTGTTTGAATATGACTTGAAGCATCTATATCTATAAAGGCTATCCCACCGGAAACGCCCATAATTCCATATTCCTTGCCGTCCGGATCAACCCAGCCCCAGACATCGGTTCCGCCGAAAGTACCCATGGATACTGTGCCAGTAGGGCAGAAGAAGTATAAAGTGTCACCGGCATCATTGGAAATAACATTGGATGACTGGTCTTCTACTTTAATCCTTACCTCTGTTGCTTGCATAAAATCTTCAAAACTAATCTGGGGAGTTTCAGAAGGTTCCGGGTTTGGAACAGCCTTTATTGTTGATGCTGAAATAAGTAAGAAAACGAGCAGGGTTATCAGGAGTATTTCTGTTTTATGAATCATTTTTCCCTCATTGGCCTTGGCCAGGGTTATAGAAAATTATTTACTTTGTAAATTAATACACTATACTTATTTTAAATTCACAACATCATGATTGATAAAATTTCAACCGACAGAGAACGTAAAATCATTGACAATTTTGCATCAGAAATTAAAAGTCGTGCAGAAACTGGTAGTAAACCGGAACATGCAGTTATTGAATTTCGAAATGATAGAAAAATTGGGAAGATTAGAGATATTCAT
>JACZYS010000271.1 GCA_022570975.1 Candidatus Zixiibacteriota bacterium
ATTTTGATATTGATCAATCAATCCTAGAAAAACTGGCCTAGGCGGCCGGCCCACCTTTTTTGTGGTGAAAGTAACTGAAGATATAAAGGGTTTCCTCTTTGACTTAGACGGTACTTTATATGTTTCTGATAAAGCTATCAATGGCGCTGTTGAGACAATTTCCAAAATCAAATCAAAAAATATTCCCTGCCGATTCATAACCAATACAACCACCAGAACTCAAAAGCAGGTTCATAAAAAAATCATTTCATTTGGTTTTGATATTTCCGAAAATGAAATATTTACACCATTAACGGCGACTCATAAATATCTGGAGTCACTCGGTTCACCTTCGTGCAACTTCGTTTTAAATGACAACATTATTGCAGAGTTTAAACAGTTTGAAACCAACCAGACAAATCCTGACTACATTATCATTGGTGATATTGGGAATAACTGGAGTTATGATCTGTTAAATATACTTTTTAATCAGATAATGAACGGCGCCAGAATAATTGCTTTACACAAGGGGCGTTACTGGCAGGAAAGAACAGGACTACAACTCGATATTGGAGCCTTTGTAGCCGGGCTGGAATATGCGTCATCTACCGAAGCAATAATAATCGGTAAACCCTCGCTCACTTTTTATCAGGCGGTGCTAAAAGAAATGGATATTAAGAAAACTGAAACGGCCATGGTCGGCGATGATATTTTAAACGATATCAAAGGAGCACAGGAGGCGGGGATGACCGGCATTTTAGTTAAGACCGGAAAATACAGGGAAGAATGGATTGCTAAATCCGGGGTCTTACCTGACCTGGTTATTGATTCTGTCGCCGACTTGCTCAAATAATATTTTGTATAATCTATTATTGTCATATATTTGATATATGGCACAACAACCGAATATCAAATCAGACTCATCATTTTCAATCAGAGTTCTTTGCTGCCTGCTATATTTCTTGATTGTTGCATTCTATTTCTTTTTTCCAGGTTCATCCACTTATAGAATATGGGGACTAAACAATTGGTCATATCTGCCGTCAGAATTGGCGATTGTTTTTTTAGGTGCGGCCATATTTATCTTTTCGCTCATTTATTTTTTTAGTCAAAAAAACCAACGAGAGTACTTGAATGGAAATTTATTTGATAGAAAGAGATTGTTTTACTATGTCAGCATAACTGTTTCATTATTACTTATCTCTGCTTTTTATTTGTTACAAGCAAAAACTCATTTCCTTGGCGATGGATACACCCTCTTGAGCCTCCTCATTAAAGATAGTCCGCTGATTTTAAAACAAAGGCAGATAGGGGAATCTCTAATTCACATATGGACATACAATCTCCTGGGCGGGGGAGAAGCAAACGGCTTGAAATCTTTTCAATTTATTGCATATGGCGCCGGAGTTTTGTTTCTCTTGATTCTTTCCATTTTTTCTACAAAACTATTTGAAAAATCAAGAGACAGAATACTGTTTTTCCTGGGTATTTCATCCGGTGGATATATGCTTCTTTATTTTGGCTACGTAGAGAACTACTCAATATTTATTGTATCCCTGTTATTTTATTGTTTGACGGGATTGTTAATTGTCGAAAACAAGATTAATCGGTGGGTTATACTCATCCTGCAACTAGTACTTCTGTTTTTGCATGTCTTTGGAGCCATGCTTCTGCCAGCTACAATATATTTGCTCATAAGAAAAACGAATACAGCGGCCATGCTAATGAATCTCAATAAAACTTCAAAATTCATTATTACATCGGGAATCTTTGTTAGTTTAGCATTTCTGTTTGGGTATTACTACAGCAACAACTTTTTCTTTCGGTTAACATTAGTACCATTCAGTTCGGGAAAATTAACCATTGAAGGATACACGCTTTTTTCCTTAAATCACATTTTGGATTTCATAAATCTTCTCCTCTTACTGATTCCCGGTTTACTCATTCTTTTGGTTTCTTTTTTTAACTTACCATTGAGACGATTGTGGAAAAGAGACAGCTTTAAATTTCTTGTAATCGGCTCAATTTCAGTTATTGGGGGCGGCTTTATTTTTGATCCAAAACTGGGAATGCCCAGAGACTGGGATTTATTCTCATTCATCGCTCTTCCAATATCAATTCTTCTTTATCATTCGCTGATTTCAAATAGTAAAAAATTGCCCGGAATGGGCACCATTATTCTTTTGTCAGTATCACTCGGATTTCTATCTTTAATTCCCAGAGCTGTTGTTCAGGCAGACGAAGATGCCTCGGTTGCATTGTTTAATGATTACATTCGTCTGGATAAAATCAAGAACAGAACTTCACGGGTGCTCTTGGTAAAAT
>JACZYS010000062.1 GCA_022570975.1 Candidatus Zixiibacteriota bacterium
CGGCTTCCTGGTCTTCGGAAATCTCTTTGTTCTTCTGAGCTTTCTTAATAATTTCATTATAATCTCTGCGGATATTTCTGATCGCCACCTTGCCATCTTCGGCAACATGTTTGCATTGCTTGGCCAGTTCTTTTCTACGCTCTTCGTTAAGGGCCGGCACCGGTATCCTGATAACGGCGCCATCAACAATTGGATTCAGTCCCAAATCTGCAGCCTGTACTGCTTTGACTATATCCGGTATTGTGGTTTTATCAAAAGCCTGAATAACCAGAAGCCTTGGCTCCGGGGCATTGACAGTTGCTAACTGATTAAGCAGCATTGAGCTTCCGTATGCTTCCACCTTTACGGTATCAAGCAGGTGGGGAGTTGCCTTACCTGCTCTGATCACGCCAAATTCTCTCAAGACCGCCTCCAGCGACTTGCTCATTTTTTCTCTGGCTTCTTTATATGCCTGCTCTAACATGATTAACCTCCCTAAAAATCAATAAAGTCTTAACTAATCAACGTCCCAATCTCTTCACCCATGACAACTCTTTTCAAGTTTCCACTCTCATTTAAGTTTATGACACGGAGGGGAATGTTGTTGTCCTTGAGAAGTGAAACGGCGGTTGAGTCTAACACTTTTAATTCTTTAGTTAATACATCCATATATGTTAACCTTGGAATAAACTCTGCTTTCTCTACTTTTTTGGGGTCGGCAGAATAAACTCCGTCTACATTTGTAGCTTTGATTAGCAAGTCCGCACCGATTTCCATGGCTCTTAAAGCGGCCGCGGTGTCGGTGGTAAAATAAGGATTTCCGGTTCCGGCGGCAAGGATAACTATCCTGCCTTTTTCCATATGCCTGACGGCTCTTCTGAGGATATATTGTTCGGCAAAATCTTCAATTGAAACGGCCGACATAACTCTGGTATAAATCCCCATCTGCTCCAGTCTGTCCATCATGGCCAGAGAATTGATGACCGTTGCCAGCATTCCCATATTGTCAGAAGTAACCCGGTCTGCCCCACGTTCTACCAGATTAATGCCGCGGAATATATTACCGCCGCCAACTACGATAGCAATTTCAACTTTGAGTTTTTTTATCTCTTTGATTTCGGTGCAGATTCTCTCCAGAGCTTTTGACTCAATTCCAAACTGACTTTCGCCCATCAGAGCTTCGCCGGAGATTTTTAGAAGAATCCTTTTAAAAGGGGAACTGCCTGATTCGTTTTCCATATTATTCACCCAGACGGAAACGGGAGAATCTTTTTACGACAATATTTTCTCCGATAGCCCCTACCATCAACTTCACAAACTCGTCAATATTTTTATCATTATCTTTTACAAAAGGCTGTTCCATGAGAACTATTTCTGAGAAGTGTTTGTCAATTCTACCGTCAACAATCTTATCAACAATATTTTCGGGTTTACCATCGTTGAGAGCCTGCTGTTTGAAAATTTCACGTTCTTTAGTTATATATTCCTGGTCAACTTCTTCTCTTCTTACATACAACGGTGCCACAGCAGCGATATGCATGGCGATATCTTTTCCAAATTCTTTAAATTTATCGGTGCGGGCTACAAAATCAGTTTCGCAGTTGATTTCAACCATCGCTCCCAATTTGTCACCATAGTGAATATAAGTAGCAATTATTCCTTCGGCGGTAGTGCGCCCTTGTTTTGATGCGGCTTTGGCGATACCTTTTTCTCTCAAATAAATAACGGCCTTTTCAAAATCACCGTCTCCTTCTACCAGTGCCTTTTTGCAGTCCATCATTCCGGCTCCGGTTTTGTCTCGGAGCTCTTTTACCATTTTTGCAGTTATTTCCATCTTATAAAACCTTACTAAATTTATTTTCTGTCTTTTTTTGCACTGGCATCCCGGGCATCATCTGAGACATAAGAAGTCAGTTTCACTTCGCGGTCACTTTCCACCTTATTTTCAATCATTTCCTGTGTCAAGTCGCTTCCGGCATTTACTCCGGCATCAACCAGTTCCTTGAGTAGAACTCTGATAGACTTAATGGCATCATCGTTGCCGGCAATTGGAAAATCTATCGGATCCGGGTCGGCATTTGTATCAATAATAGCAATAACCGGAATGCCCAGCGTTTTTGCTTCGGCTACGGCGATTTTTTCTTTTTTAGCATCAACAATAACAAGAAGTCCGGGGAGATAATTCATATCCTTAATTCCGCCAAGAACTTTTTGAAGTTTTTCTGCGGAGTTATTAATCTTTAGAGCTTCTTTCTTGGTGAATTTATCAATCGTTCCGTCTTCTCTCATTTTTTCAATATCTTTTAATTTCTTAATAGAATTTTTGATAGTGTTGAAATTGGTTAGCATTCCACCCAGCCAGCGCTCGGTAACATAAAAGCCGTTCATTCTTGCAGCCTGTTCAACAACTACATCTTTGGCCTGCTTTTTAGTACCGACAAACAAGACCGAACGTCCTCTTTGGACAACTTCTCTTATTTTTTCTTTTGCTTTAGAAAGAGCGTTGAGTGTTTTTTTCAGATCGATTATATATATACCGTTTCTGGCCGTAAAAATAAACGGTTTCATTTTTGGATTCCAACGTCTTGTCTGATGTCCAAAATGGACTCCTGCTTCAAGCAGTTCCTTAATCTTGGGTTCAATCATGTAAATTTTCCTTAATTAAACGGTTTTACTTCATCCAAACTTCATCCCCAAAAACACCCTTGATTCGGGACCGTATTTGAGTCGGTAAGGATTGTTTATTATAATTAAAAAAATCCGGACTACTATCGTTTTGAATATTGGAAACGTTTTCTTGCTTTTGGCTGTCCGTATTTTTTTCTTTCAACTTCTCTGGCATCACGAGTCAGAAAACCGGCGGCTTTCAATTTTCCGCGAATTGCCGGGTCTCTCAAAAGCAATGCTCTGGCAATAGCCAATCTCACCGCACCTGCCTGACCTGACAGCCCGCCACCTTTTGCGTTACAACTGATATCAAATATTCCCAAGAGATCATTTTCTACCAATGGCTGCTGAGCGTGGTCAACAAGAGTCTGTCTCTTGAGATAACTTGAGATATCGGTGCCGTTAATTCTGAAACTTCCTTTGCCGGGAGTTAAGATGGCTCTCACCGTAGATTCTTTACGACGACCTGTGGCTGAAAATTTTTGTTCTTGCATACTTTACTTAATTTCCAACTGTTCCGGTTGCTGGGCAATATGCGGATGTTCCGAACCGGCATATATGTGCAGTTTTTTTAACATCTTACGACCTAATCTGTTTTTGGGAAGCATTCTTCTGACTGCCATGCGAAAAACTTCTTCAGGTTTCTTACTAATCATTTCGGCAAAACTTCTAATTCTTAAACCTCCGGGATATCCGGAATAACTATAATATTTTAATTGGTCAGGTTTATTCTTTCCCTTAACTTTAACGCCCGAAGCGTTAACCACAACAACGTGATCACCGGTGTCCATGTGGGGCGTAAAAATAGGCTTATTTTTGCCTCTTAGAATGTTGGAAACTTTGACCGCCGAGCGGCCTAAGATTGCATCATCTAAATCAATAACCCACCACTTCTTTGTGGCCGGATCAACTTTTGGAATATAAGTTTTCATCTCTTTCCTTCAAAATCTATCTCTTTCAAAAACCAAAGCTAAACAATATAGTTTTTTAGACTATCATGTCAATAGCAAGTTTCTTTTTTCTTGCTGTTTTGAACTTCCAAATGGTTATATTTCAAGTTTTTACAGATAAACTGAGAGATTTCAGTTCTCTTTTTGCTCAAATATAAATTTATACGATACCAAAGCCAGCAATCCTCCGGTTATTGGACCAACCCAGAAAATCCAGAATTGCTCCAATCCGCCGCCCAAAAGAGCCGGGCCAAGGTATCTTGCCGGGTTCATGGCCGCACTGGAAACCGGACCTCCGGCCATAATATCAAGAGCAACTACTCCACCAATATACAGCGGTGCCATCTTTGTCCCACCTTTATCCACCGCCGTAAGAAAGACCACAATAACGAGGAAAAATGTGAGAATAATCTCGGCAACAAGTCCCATGCTTACTGTCACGCCGGCAGCAGAATTTATGCTGTTTACGCCCATTTGAATACTTGTCAGGATATCGGCCGGAAACACGAACTTGACCAAAAACGCAGCCAATATGGCTCCCAGACATTGGCTTACAATATATGTGACAGCTCCGGGAAAATTAATTTTTCCGCAAGCTAATAACGATATGGTAACAGCCGGATTGATGTGTCCGCCACTTATATTTATTGTCGAAGCAACCATAACCGTTATGGTCAGACCGATAGCCAGAGCTATTCCGGTCAATCCCAGGGCACCGTCTGACATTTCGTTGGCCGCCGTAGCTCCGATAGCTACAAAAGTGAGAGCAAATGTTCCCAGGAACTCTGCAAATAATTTTCTGTAATTCAAGAAATCTTCTCCTTACCTTTAATCTTTGAGTCAATTACCTGGCTGAGAATCTATATCAAATAATGATACACATCAATAAAAAAGGTGAAACAAAAGCTGATCCCATAAGGCTATTACTATCAACAGGTTAAACATTGTTACAGAATTTCGTCATCTGCATATCAAGCAATTCAGGCTATTTACCGATTATTATCTATATAAGCAACAAAATGAGGGACTAGAGAAGGCAATGGAACATTACCTGAAATTATTTGAAAAATCGATAATAAAACAAGTTGAACTGGTCGGAAAAGAAATTGCCTACGACCAGGCAAAAAAAGCAGGACTGGGTGTTTCTCCTGAGGGAAGAATTGTAAGTTGCACCGGTCATCCCCAACTTGTTTTGATGCGCCTTATCAAATTTTTCACGGCCGGAGGAAATCTCCTTGCCTTAGTTGAATGTACCCCACTGATAAATGAATTAATAAAAAACTTTCCAGTTGAAGAAGAAAACTCTATTGAAAATCAAGTTGTAGAAGAAACTCCCTGATTATTTCTGTTTTTTCAAGACCAGTTTAAATTTTGAATCAAACTTCCCGCCCGAAGAGCATTTTCCACAGGAAGACATACGCAATATTTTCTGACGGGGGTATTCCATGTTGCAGCTTTTGCAATGATAAAGATATTTTGCCGGTTTCTTAAGTGATGGATGAAATTTGGCTTTAAGCGATGCCCCAATTCTTCTGGCCTCGGCTTTGAACTTTCGGTCGTGATGAAAATGAATGATGTGGATCATTTCATGTTTGAGGGTGTCGGCTATTTCATCCAAAAAATGCTCATGGTATTTCACGCCAAGTTTAATTGTCCTGGTTACCGGAGTGTATGACCCGGCAGAAAGCATCCGCTTTGAATATTTAATATTCACCTTATGGAGTTTTCCTGAAAAAAATCTCCAGTTAAAGCGGTCAAACATTATATGCAGCTCCTCTACCGTTGGAAGCGAGTCAAAAGTATCCTGATATATGGATAGGGACGTGAAAGATGTTTTTTCTGATTCCTGTTTGATTTTGTCGTACAAAGTTGCCGGAGCAGGTATACTCAAGAGTTCCGGTGTAAACAAATCCAGATTCAGGACTTTCAGGGCATTTTTATTTTTCTTAGTCAACAACATCACTTGATTCTCCAATACCATATATAAGTAAATATCGGCATCATAAATTTCAACTTTATTTTATGATTTTTTGATATTTGCACGAGACTCAAGAACAAATGCCCTTCAGTTTATAAGATTACACTTTTCACCTGTACGATTAAGAATGAAAATGTAACTTTGCAGTAAATCTACAAAAATAAAAAAAAGAGATTTATCTCTTGCCGGGCAAAATTGACCGGTCGGTGATATATTTTGAGATTAGCTCTTTAGGAGTAATGTCGAAGGCGGGGGAAAATACTCTTATATCTGAGGGGGTTGTCTGCTCACCAAAGCCGTTGGTTATTTCTTCCGGTTGGCGCTCTTCTATTTCAATTTCTGAGCCTGTTTCTGATTGGTTGTCAAAAGTAGATGAGGGTGCGGCTACATAAAACGGAATATTATGTTTTTCAGCCAGCACGGCCAGAGAATAGGTTCCTATCTTATTGACCACATCTCCGTTTTTTGTGATTCTGTCGGCACCAACGATGACCGATGAAATCTCATTCTTCAGCATTAAGGCACCGGCTGTATTGTCGGCTATTAGAGTGACATCGATTCCGACCTGCGACAGCTCCCATGCGGTCAACCGGGCGCCCTGAAGGAGCGGTCTTGTTTCACAGACAAATATTTTGTTATTTTTGTTTTGTTTGTGGCAGGTGTATATGATACCCAGAGCCGTACCGATTCCACCTGTGGCAAGTATTCCCGTATTGCAATAAGTGATAATATGGTCCCCCTGATTAATTAATGAAGCCCCGTTTGTACCAATATGCTCACACATTTTTTTGTCTTCTTCATGGATAGCCTCAGCCTCAGCCCAGAGAACCTCAAGTGCAGAATCCAAGCCGCCCGGATTTTCTGATTTAAATTTATTCATCATCCGATCAATGGCCCAGGAGAGATTTACTGCTGTCGGTCGGGATGCTTTGAGTTCAACTGCTGCCCGATTAAGATATTCTAAATCACACTGTTGTTTCTGTTGGACGGCTATCGCCAAACCATATGCGGCGGCTATCCCTATTGCCGGGGCACCGCGAACTTCCAGTCTTTTTATAGAATTTATGATTTCTTTATAATCAGACAGTTGTTTATGTTCAAAATTCAGAGGGAGTCTGGTCTGATTGATTATAGTTATTGAGTTTTCTGTTCTTTTGACCGACTCAAAATTTGCCTGCTTCATTTACTTAATTTAATCCCCGATGACTTGTAGAACAACGGTGCGTGAGCGGGGCCGGTTATCAAACTCCAGAAAAACAATCTGCTGCCATCTGCCGAGAGTAAGTTTACCGCCTACAAACGGGACAGTAAGATCGGGACCAATTAACATCGCCCGCAGATGTGAAAAACCGTTTCCGTCTCCCCAAGTTTTGTCATGTTCATACTCAATGGTTGAAGGAATTAGTTTTTCCAAAAGAGTTGGAATATCTTTTAGCAGTCCCGGTTCATATTCAATAGTACTGATTCCTGCTGTGGAACCGGGAATAAAAACAGTTACCGTTCCGCTATTAATACTGCTCTTTCTTACAAGTTCAGAGACCGAGTTGGTAAGATCATGAATGTCACCATCCCCGTCAGTCTCAAGTTTTATTTCAAATGTTTTAATCATGAAAAATTAAGGTCCGGTTATTTATAAACAAATCTTTTTACTTTTTTAGTAGATGTTTTTTCAAGCTCTTCCAGTTGAACATCGAAAATTGTTATTCGCTTATAAGTTGCCATTTGATTATTAACCTCTTTTACGAGCTCAGCAATTATGTTATGAATAGCTTTCATGTCCGGGTTATTGACAGAAATATTGTACTGTTCTTTCAAGGCATCAAGCATCGGTACAATCAGAGCACAGACATCTTCCCCCTGCTGTTTATCTTTTTTCTTTCGACCAAAGACAACAGCTTCTAAAACTTTACCTGATTCCATCAGCTTTTCTTCAATTTCTTCGGGATATATATTTTTTCCGGCGGCTGAGACAATCAGGTTCTTTGCCCGGCCGGTAATAAAGAGACAGCCTTTTTCAATTTTCCCTAAATCACCGGTATATAACCAGCCATCTTTTATAAGCTCGGCAGTCTTTTCGGGATTATCACGATAACCGGGAGTAATGTTTTCTCCCTGAACGATAATCTCACCAATTCCCTGATCATTTGGATTATTGATTTTAAGTCTCACATTATCAAGCGGTTCTCCCACAGAACCAAAAATGACATTATCCAGCCGCGTAAATGACAAAGCCGGTGAGGTTTCGGTTAAGCCGTAACCTTCAATCATATTAAAGCCAATTAAATTGAAGAATTTTGAAATCTGCAGCGGCAGAGCGGCACCACCGGAGACAAAAAAATCAATTGAACCCAATCCGGCTTTTTCTCTGAGAGATTTAAAAAGAGTGCGACCCCATCTTTTTTTCAGAGACCAACCCACACGAGAAACAGAATAGAAAAGTTTAAAAAGTATTTTTCTGGTTGAGGGGGCGTTATCAATTGCTTTCATAAAAGAGTGATGCATCTTTTCATATAATAAGGGAACACCACACATACATGTAATCCGGTTGTTTTTAATATCTTCGACAATCTCTTTTGACTTTAATGAACGGGCATATACAATTTTGCATCCTGAAGTGATTGGTGCCAAAAATCCACAGGTTCCCTCAAGAGTATGATGCAGCGGCAAAATCGAAAGAAATATTCGCCCGGAGTTAAAATCCAGGGCCGCTTTTATTCCCTCCAGATTGGAGAGGATGTTTCTATGAGTTAATTCCACTGCTTTTGGATTACCGGTTGTTCCCGAAGTATAAATTAGCAGGGCGGTATTGTTTTTTTCAACTCTGGCAGACTCAATAGCCGGCTGATTTGAGGGATAGAAATAATTGGCGGAATCTTTTTCAAACGATAAGATTTTCAACTCCCGGCCGATCCCCTGCAAAATTGATTCAAATTTTCCCGAGCAGAAGACTAAATCAAGCTCGGCGTGATTGACAATATAAGAGATTTCATTTGTTTTCAGATTGGCATCAATCGGAACGACCGTTCCTCCGGCCGTCAAAATAGCAAGATATGCAATTCCCCATTCGGGTCGGTTTTCAGATATTATCCCGATCTCTTTTTTCTCCATCCTGTTCCTGGACAAAAGCCAGGAGGCAAGATTCTTAACCATGCTTTCTACTTCGGCATAACTGTAACTCTTTCCTTTGCCGCCGCCGGCAATCATGGCTATATTCTCAGGGAATTTTGCCGCCGTATCAAAAAAGAGCTGATGTATTTCATTATATTTAGTCTGATTTATGTTTTCAGGTGTCATGACTTGAATCTAATAAGATTAAGAGAATATTCAACCTGTTTTTGAATGAAATATTAACATAAGAAAACCGCCGGATTTAAGTCCGGCGGCTTGAATATCAAGAAGTATTATATTTGGGCTAGTCTATTTTTATTCCTTTGGTCATTATAATTCCGCCTCTTGGGTCGGTATCGGTAATTGTAATAGTTGAGGTTGTGGCGGTCGTGTTAGGAGCGGTCCAGATAAATCCGTTGGCTTCGCCGTAGGCGTTGGTCTCCTGAGTATCTGTACCCGGAGAAATTGTACCATCACTGGTAGTCAATACCAGAGTATGATCACCTAAAGGATTTCCGAATCTGTCCACAATTTCAACTGAAAAGGCCATGGTTTCAAGCGGTGCGGCCGATCCTTGAGCAGTCAAAGTTGACTTACCCAGATAAGCAACCCCGGTCAGCAGCTGAATGGTAATTGTTACCGAAGCACTACTATTTTTCGGAGAATATCTTACCGTACCATAAGCACCAATTCCGTCATCATTTCCACCAGGCATCGACAAATCTTCATCGAGAGTAGTCGAAATAATAGTAAGTTCATCTTCTGCGGTTCCACATCCGTCTTCTAATGTTCCGCCTTCCGCTATGAGAAATGAAGGTCTGGCTTCAACAATAGTTCCCCCGATTACAGGGTTAAGGTTTTGGTCCCAAGCTCTCACGGTAGTATATGTCTTATCTTTACCGTTTGCTCTCAAAGTGGGATCATGTCCGGTAGCTGTGAGAGTAGCAGCCGGATCTGTGCTGAAGAACATACTGGTATCGGCCACTGTTCCACCTGCGGTTTCAGCCATGATAATGACCCTGCCGTTGGCGGTATCAGAATTGTGACCGGAGAACCATAGTGTACGTGCAATACCTTCATGTTCAATAGTTCTAATTTCGTGTGATTTCATAGTACCTTCGTCAGTTGAAAAATATACGACCGTTGAGTCATTTACCGGATTAAGATAAATATCAGCAACGGTGGCAGTTATAACAACTACTCCAGCTACATCATCCCAGAAGTCTATATTACAATACTGAGCTGAAACTTCAACATGCGCCGGAGGGCCTGCGGATACCAGAACCTGAGCTGCGGCACTCATAATAGTGTCAGATGTGGCTCTAATCCTGATAGTACCTGCTGCGGTACCTGAGTGAATTGAAGAAATGGCCATACCCTGTCCATTGGTTGTAGCTGTAAAAGGTCCGTATCCAACATTCCCCAAATGGGCAGGAACAGAGTCAAGACCTAAAGGAGCATCCAATATCCTAAAATCAATGGTGATACCTTCAGGTACCGTGTTTCCATTTATGTCATAGGCAGTAGCTCTCAAGATTGATGATTCAATTCCACCGGTTCCTTTCACTGCTAACTGCATCGAATCTGAAGAAAGATAAATCGAGGCTACAGTTGAATTAGGAGTAAGTTGGAGCGAGGTTTCTGCAAATCCTGTGATTCCCTGATCATCAACGGTTGCTCTGATATAAACCGTGGTAGCATCATATCCGGAGATAAAATCAACAGATGCCAGACCATTTGTTCCAATTGTATAAACGGTTGAAGGAATAATTCCTATTCCGTCCCAGGTTCCATTAGCGTTGGCATCATAAATTACCGTATCAACTCCGTTTGTAAAATATCCGTTACCATCTATATCATCAAATTTTTCACCGGCAACAAGTTTCACCAGTGTTGATTCCGGAGCAAACTGATTGCTTGCATCACGAACAGTTATATTAATACGGGAAGTATCTGCACCATTAGCGAGCAGAAGCGATGGAGTGACCGCAATACTGATATTGCCAGAACCAACCTGCGCCTGATCGTTAATTGTCATCCCGCTGGTCTGGTTGAGTGAAGAGCCATCAACCGAGGCAGTAATAGTTACGGCACCGGAAGTTGTGGCGGTAAATACGGTTGCAGCTACACCTGAAGCATCGGTAGTATCGGACGTTGGAGAAAAATATCCGGCCGTTGCCGGTGCAACAGAAAATGTTACGGACTGATTCGGAATAGGAACGCCGTTATCAGTGACAGTTGCTTCAACAACGGCAGTGCTGCCGGTCTCAAAAAATCGCCGCAATCCCCTGTGACGAAAACTTCTGTATCATAGAGAATTATAATCTGTGACGTCACACTTCACAAGCAATATTGATCGTACTCGCTATTGTAAATATCGAGAAGGTCCGCCGGGATCCGCATGGGGAGCGGTTCGAGTCTCAGTCGGTGTCAGGTCCGCTGTCGCAGGCTTTCTGGCTGGGGCTTTCCTTTCGGTCCTAGGCCTCCAGGCCTTTGGGGGCTCCCTGGGCTCAACAGGAAGCAGGTTTCCCTCCACGATAACGGCAGAATCAGCATAGTCAGGCATAACGCCTCCTTAACATAAGCAAAGCTCCCGGTCGATGCCGGGAGCTTTGCTTTTTGCAACTATCGCAGTCCTTCCGTACAGAACACTTGGATCAAACAGTTTCAGGTTGCTCTTCT
>JACZYS010000272.1 GCA_022570975.1 Candidatus Zixiibacteriota bacterium
GTATATCAAGCCTTGTGCCAGGAATTTTGGATGGCTTTAAGCTACTGAATAGTAATAGATTATACGTGTAAGCAGCACTTCGAGTATTTGGAATATCTGTACCTTGGAGTACATGCTCAGCCAAAGTGAACCCAGACGTTCACCTGATATCATTTATTGAATAAAAAAAAGGCGCTAATCTAACTCGTTATTCAAGCTGTTTGAGTAATTTGATGCTCTCATCAATCCAGAGAAACAGTGAATCCTGCCTTTTGCCCTCAATCAAGAGTCCCCAATGCATGAACCGGTAGCTCAAAATCGGCATATCGCCATCTGCGATTTCTTCTCTAATCTCTCTTAGTCGCTCTATCTGAGTTGCGTGTCCTCCGAAAGGAAAATCATTGGACAGGTCAAGATGCTCTTTTGCCTCTTTGATATCGTCATCTATCATTCCCCCTATAAACGGGAGAACATGATACCAGGGGTATTTAGTGGAATCAGAATGGCAGTCAAAACAGCTTTTCCTGAAAATATGACGTACAGTCTGGTAATTGTTGTCAATGGTGGCATAAACGGAGTCCTGGATCATTTGAGCGCTGTCAGAGATAGTTGTATCGGCTGTTTCTTTCTTATCATTTTCAACATCATTATCATGCTTCTTACCACCGTTGCTGAACGTCGCGACCACTGGAACTAGCAGCAGCAGACCCAGTACAAGAAAACCCTTAACCAATCTTAGAATCGAATCTGACAACTTCTCATATTCTCTTGCTTAGTTTCAAAATTATTCTGTTATACGTCTGATAAAGCCGCCGGCTTCCTTTAGTTTAAACAAAGCTTCAGCACTAGTGCAGTTAAACTTTTTCATTACAATGGCGGTCTTAACAGAGCCGCTGGCGTCTGCAAGTAAGCTTTCGGCTTCGTTAATTTTAATCTCAAACATATCTATCAAAATTTTACGGGAACGGGCTGCAAGTTTTTCTGATTTCGCCTGCAAGTCAACCATCAGGTTTCCGTATGTTTTGCCCATAAGCACCATGGCGGTAGTAGAGATCATATTGAGCGCCATCTTTTGGGCACTGCCCGATTTCATCCGGGTAGAACCGGTGATAATTTCCGGACCCACTGGCAGCTCGATTATAATATCGACAAACTGCCCCAACAGACTTTCTTCCTTATTGATTAACTTATTACATACTATAAAAGCAGTAGCAGCTCGCGATTCTTTGGCGAACTTGAGACCGGCTACAGTATAGGGCGTGCGTTTGGAGGCCGCCAAGCCAATCAGAAAATCTTTGTCACTAAGCTGGTGCTGTTTCAAGTCATCTCCGGCTGATTCGGTCTTGTCCTCGACACCTTCTTTGGACATTGCCAGCGTATCATAGCCGCCTGAGATGACGCCGATAATCTGAGCCGGATCTGTTCCGAATGTCGGCGGGCATTCGGCAGCATCGAATACTCCCAGCCTGCCTGATGTCCCCGCGCCGAGATAGAAAATTCTGCCGCCACTTCTGATTGTATCTGCAAATTTTTCTGCCGCTTTGGATATCGGACCCAAAGCAGACTCTACGACTGTGGCAACAGTTTTATCTTCTGAGTTTATCAGCCGGCAAGTTTCGAACGCATCCAACAAGTCTATATCTTTTGATTTTGAATTTGGTTTCTCGGTCTCAAGCTGGCTGAGTTGTTTGATTAAATCTTCGTAATTTGACACAGACAAGAAGAAAGCTGCAGGCTAAACAAAAACAACAAAAAGGGAAAAGTTGAGAAAGGGGAATATTGAAAAGAAGCTCAGGGGATGGTCACTACCCGGATTGTATCTAAAAGAGATACTTCTATAGAGCCAAAACGTCCGGTGAATTTCCCATCAGCGATATTATTAGAGTACTGTATTGGAAGCGGCGTGGGGAGCAGCAGGGCAGTCATGGCGCTATCCGGTGAGCCGGAAATTGAATAGACATAAAGATTGTAAAGACCGGTATCGGGGTCGCTTGAGACCGGCAGGACAAAGGCATCGGCCGGGATTGTGCCTTGGGTAGTACCAAAATCTAGAAACGAGCTGTATCCCTGTCCCTTATAGGCGGAATCTGCTTTTACTGCTACGATTACATAACCCTCGGTATTAACGGAAGGTGTCCAAATGAATGATGCCGTGCCGGTTCCTTGTATTATGCGGGTGCCGGGAGTAACGCTAGTGGTATCAATATTAAAGCTGGAGACTACATTCACAAATGCAGTATCTGTCAGAAATGGCGAATCGTCCATTATCAGATTCATTTGAGTTGCGGAATATCCGGACGTA
>JACZYS010000273.1 GCA_022570975.1 Candidatus Zixiibacteriota bacterium
AGAATAGCAGTCTGGTAACCGCTTCCGGTTCCAATCTCAAGTACTTTGCTCTCTCTGTCAATATTGAGTTGTTCGGTCATGTCAGCTACTACAAACGGCTGAGAAATTGTCTGACTCTCGTCTATAGAAAGGGCACAATCAGAATAAGCATTTTTCAGCTTTTCTCCGCTTAAGAATTTGTGACGAGCAACCGTCCTCATGGCACTGAGCACCAGCGAGTCTTTAATGCCTCTTTTTATGAGTTGCTCATCAACCATTCTCATCCGCTGAGAAATAAATTGAACTTCATCATTGTCGCCGCCGTTACCGAAAAGATTTTTCAACAAAATTCACCCTCAAGCAACTGTTTTATCAAAAAATACAATACTGGAAAAATAAGGCAATTAAATTTTTTGGAAAATTTATAGGCAGCAGGGGGCTGCTCCGGACTTAAATAGGTAACTGATCATCCGAGTCAAATCAGCAATGTTGGTTTCTTCGTCGCAGGTTATAGAGCCAGAAATTAGCGGGTCAGGTGCCGCTCCGTTTTTAAAAAGATAATTGACCATAAAAGTCAAGTCGGCTATTGTTACACCGTCTCCTTTTCCGTCGAAATCACCACAAATAAAAAACTGGTAGGTGAATTTGAATGGCTGTGTCTGGTAGCCGGAAATATTTCCGGCCGAGTCAAGGGCTCTTAGCCTCCATAAATACTGCTCCCCATTTTCCAATAAGGAAGTGCTCACTGGAAGAGAGTCAGTATGTAAGATTGAGTCAAACATAAGAGCAAAACTACCATCAAAAATCTGAAGCTGATATCTGTCAGGGGTTGTTTCATAAGGAACGGCTGTGTCTCCTGATTGCCACACTAAGACAAGATTATCTTTTACCGCAGACTCATCAGAAGGAGAAAGCTGAATTGGAACCGATGGTCTTTCTGAATCAAGGAGGAAATTAGTATGGGGACTAAACAAAGATTCGTTTCCTGCCGAATCGGCTTTTTTAACTTTCCAGTACCACCTTCCCTGAGGCAGCGGCCCTTCGGCGAGATAAGCATTTCCGGAAATTGGTTCAAAGGTTGAGACTCCTTCGACAAACTCTGAATCCTGTGAAAATTCTATAACCGCATACTCCGGAGCCTCAGAAATGGTTACCGCCTCTTGCTCAGTAGCTCCTCCAAATACAAGATTCACGTTGGCGTAAGGTATGTAGATACCGTTGGATGGAGATACGGGAGCCAGAGCCGAAGGGGCAATGTTATCTACAATAAACGAAAACGGAGATGCCTGAATGGAGCTGGCGTTGTCTGCAAAATATTGTTTCACTCCCCAATAGTATAAGCCGTCTAAAAGAGAGTCAGTTGAAGGCATGGTAGTAGTCTGAGAGGTTATGCCGCTATATTCTCTTATAATATTTGTAACATCCGGGTCAGTGCCTATGTAGAGAGTTGATGAATCTCCGGTGCCGCTCCACTCAAATGTAAGTGCCCGACTCTGAGTGTAAAAATCATCCTGCGGCAAGACCAAGTCAGGAGGCAAGAACTGGTTTTCCACCAACAGTTGAAACTCCATGGAATCAACAATACCGCCGGAGCTGAATAATCTTGACAGGATATTGTCGATTGTCAAATGAGAAACTTCTGCCGGAACATATATTCTTAGGTCAATAATCGTGTCAGAATAAGGTTGCATGGAGATAATTTTATTAGTTGGTACAATATCCCAACCTTGCTCATCCGAAGTGATAAGGTTCATCAGATCAACCGTATTTCCGTTGTTTTCTACAAGAAGCATAAAATGATATTCTTCAGGCGAGCTGACAGTATCATCATCGATGGTTCCCAGGGCAACTGAGTAAAATGCACTGGTGCCCAAAACAACATAAGAGCTGATAGTAACTCCCGGGTTAATTAAACTTGTTATTTTAACAGAGTAATCAGTACCTGATTCAAGATCAAATGGTATGTTCCAATTCTTTGAGCCATCACTAGTTGTTGAAGTTGTTATAATAGAATGTAATGAACCTCCTTTATAAAGTTCAATCAAAACATTATCTACTAAATTGTCTACCCAGGTTATAATATTTGTTGTTCCTGCCTGCCAGTTCTCACCACCGTTGGGTAATGATACATTAATACCACCGGTAAAGATAGTGAAGTTACTGTTTGACATATCAAACAATACTGGCTGATCAACACTTGTTATCTTCATCTTGTAGTCTGAACCTGTTGCAACGCTGCTGGGAATTATCCAGACAAACACACCGTTACTGGGTGTTGAAGGTGTTATCTCAGATTCGAA
>JACZYS010000063.1:0-7455 GCA_022570975.1 Candidatus Zixiibacteriota bacterium
TGCAAATTATGAGTAGCAATAACAAAAGCAGTCTTGTTCTTTTCATTCAGATTAAACAGTAACTCATGAAGTTTCTGCCCGGAAGCTATGTCAAGATTACCGGATGGTTCATCGGCTAAGACTATCTCCGGCTCATTGGCAAGTGACCTGGCAACTGCTACTCTCTGTTGTTCTCCCCCTGATAGTTGACTGGGGAGATGTTTCGCTCTATCTATTAAACCAACCTGCTCCAAAAGATGTTCCCCTCTTTGACGCGCATATGAAGGGCTTTTATCAGCAATTAAAATTGGCATCATCACATTCTCTAATGCTGAAAAATCACTTAAAAGATAATGTGACTGAAAAACAAAACCAATCTTTCCATTCCTGAATCTGGCCAGTTCCTGTTGATTTTTTGTCAGCATTGATTCTCCGGATATCTCTAAGAGACCTGAGTTTGGTCTGTCCAGTCCGCCAAAAATGTGGAGCAGGGTTGACTTGCCAACCCCTGATTCACCGGTGACGGCAATCATTTCCGAAGGTTGGACGGTTAAGGAAACTCCCTTTAAGACGCCCAAACTGCCATCGGGAGTTTCAAACTCCCGATATATATTTTCGGCTTTGAGTATGTTCAGTTGTTCTTCCATCTCTAAATATTAAGCTATTTCCGATATTATCGCTTTATTCTTATATTTTCGCCATATTTAAACATATGTTTAGCAATTGGAATCAATAAATTATTCTCTTTTTTTACTGCCTGAAAACCTCTATAACGTTTAATCTTGAAGCCTGATTTGCCGGATAGAAAGCCGCAATAAGACAAATTATGACAGTAACCGCTCCGGCCAGCAGGAAATCAATATAGTGAATTTCAAAGGGGATATATGAAATAAAATAAATATCCGGCGGCAGGGATATCAGATTAAACTTATTCTGAATCCAGACCAGCAATCCGGCAAAAATCCAACCCCCGATTACTCCCACAGAGCCTACAAAAAGTCCATTTATTAGGAAAATCTTTCTTATTGAAGCTGGAGTTGAGCCAATAGTTTTCAATATCCCAATCTCGGTTCTCTTTTCCATGGTCAGCATTACCAAAGTAGATATAATTGAAAAAGCAGCCACGATTACAATCAGAATGAACCCCAAGAAAAGAATCTTTTTCTCAATGGCAATCCATGTAAACAGGTTCTTGTGCAAAATGTACCAGGGGACAATATCAAATTTGAATCCTAAAGCGGAATCAATTTGGGGAGCTATCAGTTCGGCATCATTGATATTTTCCAATCTCAGATGAACAGCCGTTACCGCTTTGTCAATTGAGAACAATTTTTGAGCATCCTGTAAGGATATATATGCCATCTGAGCATCAAATTCAAACATCCCGGTCTCAAATATTGCCGACAGGTAAAACTTGGCAACTCTTGGCCTTGCCTTCCGGTGGAGGTCTTCTCCCTTGAGTGAATACAGAACTACCGGTTCACCCAGATATAGTTTTAGACGCTGAGCAAGGTTGCTTCCAATAATTATTCCCGGAACAGAGTCAATATCGTTTTCAATCGGTGAAAAGGTATATATCCCGGCTTTTATGTCATCGGCAATTTTGGAGGTTTTTCTTTCTTTATCTAAGTCAATCCCCCGAATTACTATACCATCACCTTCCGAAGATGAGGAAATGGCTGCCTTATAGAAAATAAACGGTGAAGCTGCTTTTACACCTTCAAAAGCTTCAATTTTTTCTGTCAGCTCATTGTAATTCTCAATTAAAGGACTGCCAAAGGGGAAAACTGAGATGTGTGAGGTAGTTCCTAAAAGACGGCTCCGGATTTCCGATTCAAAACCATTATGAATTGACATAACCAGACAGACAGCCGCGACTCCCAGCATGACACCCAGAATAGTAATTCGGGTTGACTTAGAAATAAAAAAACGCCCGGAACGCATATACCGCCTGGCGATAAGATATTCATATCTCATGTAGTAATGATATGATTTATTTTTGACAAAAATCAATTTTTTTTATGCTCATACAGAGTGAAATTGTTCTCGTCTGAATAAGAACAAAATCATCTCAGGAGTGTTGAAAACAGTTAAAGATGTTGCTTAGATACAAGTATTTCCTTAATTTTCCGTGAATCGTTGATTTTGCCAATGAAAATCACCGGCTTCCTGCGAGAGTGGCGGAATTGGCAGACGCGCTGGATTTAGGATCCAGTTCTGAAAAGAGTGGGGGTTCGAGTCCCCCCTTTCGCATGTTATTATGATTGAGAGTAAAAACTTTCAGTAGTTTGTTATTGATAAATGTATTTGATATTGTATTCTGGATTTTGAAATATGAGGCAAAAAATAATATGAATTTGAAGTCTGACATTAGGAACCTTGAGGGGCTCAAAAGAGAAATCTCTGTGGAAGTTCCGGCTGAAATTGTTAATCTAAAAATGGATCAGATGTTTAACGAAATCAGAAAAGAAAAAACACTCAAAGGTTTCAGAAAAGGTAAAGCACCGCTTAATATCATTAAATCAACTTTTGGGAGCCAGGTCAAAGCCGACGTAGTTGACCGGGTTATAAAAGACTCTTACCGGGAAGTGCTGGTTGACAAAAAGCTGATGGTTGCCTCAGACCCGGAACTGACAGATATGAATATGAACGATGACGGCGGGATGAAATTTGTCATCAATCTGGAAGTTTACCCTCAACTAGAAAAAGTTAACTATAAAAATCTCAAATTAGATATTGCTAAAAATGAAGTCAGTGATGAGGAAGTTGATGATTACTTAAGTCATATGCGGGAACAGTTTTCTGAAAGAAGAAATGTTGACCGGGCGGCCAGTGATAAAGATGTTGTAACGGTCGATCTGGAAAAACTGCTGGATTCAAAGATGATTATGAAAGAAAGCAGTTTCCCGGATTCCTCTATTGATTTAACTAGCAGCCGGACAATCAAAGAATTCCGCGAGCAGATTCCCGGAATGAAAACCGGCGAAAGCAAAGAGATAGAAATTAAATATGCCAAAGACTACCATGACAAACAGTTTGCCGGGGCTTTAATCAAGTACAAAGCGACTTTAAAAGAAGTAAATGAAAAAATTCTTCCCAAAATTGATGATTCTTTTGCCAAAAAAGTTGGTATTGGTGAAACGGTTCTGGAACTTAGATTAAAACTGAGGGAAGATATCCAAAAACAGAAAGATGATAACCTAAAAAAAGTACAGAAGAATCTGATAATAAAGCAAATGGTTGAAAAAAATGAAGTCCCTGTTCCGCAAGCAACAATCAATGACTATCTAAATAATGTCGTCAAAGACTTAAAAGAGAAAAACTCAGAGTTGAAAGAAGACGAGATAAAAGAGCAGTACCGGCCGATTGGAGAATCATTTTTTAGGTGGAATTTTCTGTATCATAAACTTTCTGAGCAGGAAAAGATTGAAGTTTTACCGGCTGATTCCGAAAATCTAATTAAGAGCTTTGCCATTAATTATAATATGACTCCGGAAAAAGCAATGGAAGCATTACAGAAATCGGGCAGAATTGGTGAGATTAGAGAAACTATTTTGGAAGAAAAAGTGTTAGACTTTCTATTCTCAAAGGCTCAAATTGTTGAGGCAAAAAGCTAAGCTGAATATTTTAGTCTGAATTGAAGTTTAAAAAAAGAAAGCCTTTGGCTTTTGAAACAAAAAGTAAATAAACGGGTCTAAACAGATATAGAACGGAAAGAAATCAGATGGAAGATAAAATTTTTAATAACTTTCTGGTACCAATGGTTGTTGAACAAACAGGCAGAGGTGAACGTGCTTACGATATATTCTCCCGTCTTTTAAAAGACAGAATTATTTTTATAGGCACTCCAATTGATGACCAGATTGCTAACCTGGTAATTGCCCAGATGCTGTTCCTTGGAGCCGAAGATCCTGAAAAAGATATCTTTGTTTATATCAACTCCCCCGGCGGCTCGGTAACAGCCGGCATGGCAATTTATGATACCATGCAATATATCAAACCGGACGTTGCTACAACCTGCATGGGAATAGCTGCCTCCATGGGTGCATTTCTTCTGGCTGCAGGTGCTCAAGGCAAAAGAGCTGCCCTTCCCAACAGCCGGGTTATGATTCACCAGCCCCTCGCCGGAACGCAGGGTCCGATATCAGATATTGAAATTATGACCGAAGAATTCAAAAAGACAAAAGTAAAACTGAATAAGCTTCTCGTACTTCACACCGGACAGACGCTCAAGAAAATTGAATCGGATACGGACAGAAATTTTTTCATGTCTGCCGATGAAGCAAAAGAGTATGGTATTATTGATAAAGTATATTCCAATGATCACAAGAAAGACAAATAGAAACCTATGACTGACGATAAAAATTTCCAGAACTTATCTCATCGCTGTTCTTTCTGTGGAAAACCGACCGGACAGGTAAAGAGGCTTTTCTCAGGTCATGAATCTTATATCTGCAATGAGTGTGTGGAACTCTGTAACGACCTCCTGCAACACTCATCAGATAGCGAGCCGCAGGACCAGATACGGGATTTACCCTCTCCTAAAGAGATAAAGGAATTTTTGGATGATTATGTAATAGGACAGGAAGAGGCCAAAAAGACCGTGGCTGTTGCCGTTTATAATCATTACAAAAGAATCAATGAGCAAATCAGAAAAAGATTCCTCCCCGCTGCAGGCGACAGTGACTCAGCAATAGAATTAGAAAAATCTAATATTCTTCTTATTGGTTCAACCGGTACCGGAAAAACATTGCTGGCTCGTTCACTGGCAAAACTTTTAAAAGTTCCATTTACAATTGCAGACGCGACGGTATTGACCGAGGCCGGATATGTTGGCGAAGATGTAGAAAATATTCTGGTCCGTCTTTATCAGGCATCGGACTTCAGTCAGCAGAAAACAGAGCGCGGAATTATTTATATTGATGAAATCGACAAGATATCCAGAAAAGATGCCAATGCCTCAATTACCAGAGATGTTTCAGGCGAAGGTGTTCAGCAGGGGCTGCTTAAAATTTTAGAAGGTACCGTTGCCAACGTTCCCCCAAAGGGAGGAAGAAAACATCCCGAACAATCTTTCGTACACATAAACACTACCAACATTCTTTTCATTTGCGGTGGAGCTTTTGATGGTTTGGAAAAAGTTGTCGGAAGGAGGCTGGGAAAAAACATTGTTGGTTTTGATGCCGAAACAAAACATGTTGACACAGACTCTGCAGATATCTTTGAGAAAGTTATTCCGGCTGACCTGATTGAATATGGTCTAATTCCGGAATTGGTTGGACGTTTGCCGGTCACAACATCTTTAAAACCTCTGGATGAAAAAGCTCTCAGAAGTATCTTAACCGAGCCGAAAAATTCTATAACCAAACAGTATGTTAAGCTTTTTGAAATGGAAGGCGTTAAACTGAAATTTGAACCGGGAGCATTGAATGCCGCCGTTAAGATTGCCATAGAAAGAAAAACCGGTGCCAGAGCATTACGCTCTATATTTGAAAAAGCAATGCTGGATATCATGTATCAGGTTCCGTCAATGGATGATGTGGCTGAAGTTATTATCACAGAAAAGACTATTACCGAGCATGAAGAGCCAAAAATTGTGACTATCTCCGAAAAAAGTAAAAAAGCCAGTTAAGATTAAACCTAATCAACCAAATCTGCTTCAATAATCTTTTTTATTAACATTAGAGGGTGTTGATTCTTCTGGAACGATAGGTATATTCAGGTGTTAAATAAGAAATATCCAAACCTATATTTCAGGAGGGAAAATGCTCAAAGAAGTCAAACCAATACATTGCATGTACAAGTTGAATTCAAGAACACTACAAATGACCTTAAAAGATGTCTCAGAAGAAGATTTCAAGAAGCGACCTACTGAAAACTCAAACAGCCTTCAATGGAATTACGGTCATTTGACCGTAGAGCGATGTCATATTATCGGTTTAACCGGCCATGAAAGAAAAAACCCCTGGGGTGATCTTTTTGAAAACGGAAAACCTGCTCTCCCAGCAGACCAATATCCTGACTTGAAAGAAATTGAAAATGAAATGGATAAAATCTCTACCGATTTGATTGCTCGGCTCGAAAAGATGGAAGAACGAAGAGCAATTGTAAAGTCATCTTACAATTTCCCCACAGAGGACAAATCTGTTTTGGGGGGGGATAGCTTTTATGATGTGGCATGAGGGCATTCATATTGGACAGATGGCATATATAAGAAAAATGTTGAACTATTCTCCTGCATTTGGCTAACGGCAGGACTTTTCCAGCTTTTTGATTGCCTCCTTGCTTGCACCGTTTTATATTTCTTATCAGGTAATTAACTGAACAATTAATCGGAAGGACAATTTCAATAAAGTTTGCTATGTATAAATTAACTTTCGCCCTGCCTTATTTGTTATCAATCATTTTTTTCACATCAAGCTCTGTTCTTGGTGATGATAACAAAAACCAACCCAAAGATTTTGATCATTACAAAAAAGCATATGACTTCATAACTTATTTAGACACATTTTATACCTTCCTTACAGAGTTTTCTCTGCCAGACGGATATCACTATCTTCAGTCCGACAAATTGAACTCCTATCAGAAATGGATATCAGAATTTCCGCTGCAGCACCGGTTTATGTCTTTAGGTAACTGGAAAGGTGCAAAAGTATTTGAAAGAGATTCTGTTTCCCGCGGCGTGGATATACCGTGGCAGGGGAATGTTTATCAGGAACAGAATTTCCCCCTTCGTTTTCTTGCGGAATTCATGCGCTATAATAAAACCGATCTGCATCTTACTTATCAGCCGGAAAAAGGAGAGCCAATAAGTTATAGAGCATATTTGAAAGGAAAAGTTGCCCGCAATGCAAAAGGAGAGGTTATAGTCATTCCGGGTGAAGAGCGACCTCCATCGCTTGTAGATTATTATAGGTACACACACTACATAATGAAGCTAAATACCTTTAAATTGCTGGCCGGTAACTGTGAGTTAATTAAAGAAAAAGATATCAGACCGGGTGACATGTTTATCAGTCATGATGAACGAGGAAGAAAGGGAACGGCGGTATTGATATTGAACGTTATCGAAAATAAAAAGGGAAAAAGATTGTATGCCGTTGGAAGAGGCTGCACCGATGCCTGTGATTTTCATATCCCCAAAATAAACCAAGACCGCCACAACCCATGGATTACAATTGAACAGATAAACAAACTTGAACCGATTTTTGAATCATTGGGCTTTTACCGTTTCTTAAACTTCAAAGAAATAAAAAACTAAGCGGAAATTGAAAATGGACAGAGAAAATGGATAAAGAAAAGGTATTCAAAGAAATAATAAGCAGAGTCAAAAAAAATCATAATGAGATGGTAAGATTGAGACGTCATCTTCATCAGTATCCTGAGACCGCCAACGAAGAATTCAAGACCACGGCTTACCTTACCAAAGAGATTGCAAAACTAAAACTTAAGAAACTCCCGATAAAAATGAATACC
>JACZYS010000063.1:7465-11324 GCA_022570975.1 Candidatus Zixiibacteriota bacterium
AATCTTAGCAGAGCTGACAGGAAACAAAAAGGGAAAAACCGTAGCTGTCAGAACAGATATTGACGCCCTGCCAATTTTTGAGCAGAGCGGAGTGCCTTATACCTCAAAAATAGAGGGAAAAATGCACGCCTGCGGACATGATATGCACATGGCTTCAATTATCGGAACGGCCAAAGTCCTCTCTGAAATGAAAGAACATTTGGATGGAACAGTCCGATTTATCTTTCAACCTGCGGAAGAGTCCCCGCCGGGAGGAGCGACACCGATGATAGAAAACGGGGCGCTCAAAAATGTTTCCATGATTTTTGGGCTCCATGTTGACCCTCAACTGCCTTTAGGAAAAGTTTCTGTTCGTGATGGGGTGACCATGGCCTCGGTAAGAGATTTTGATATTATTATCAAAGGAACGGGCGGTCACGCTGCCCGGCCGCATTTTGCAGTTGATGCCATTGTCACTGCTGCCGAAGTGATTGATTCCATTCAGAAAATTATTTCCAGAGAAACCGACCCTATTTCTCCGACAGTTATTACTTTTGGCAAGATTTCCGGAGGGACAGCCCGTAATGTGATTGCCGATGAAGTAATCCTGACCGGGACGGCGCGTACCCTTTCTGAAAAAGCACATAAAGAAGTTCCAAAATTGATTAAACGCACCGTTGATTCTATCTGCAGAGCCAGAGGGGCCAAAGCAGAAATAAAGATGATCTCCAACTATCCTTTATTAACTAACCATCCAACAACAAATAGGATTTTCAAGAAAAATTATGAGACTCTCTTTGGTAAAGGTAAAGTACTCAAAACGCCCCAGACTCTGGGTGGCGAAGATTTTGCCCAGTACCTGCAAAAAGTCCCCGGGGCTATGTTTCGTTTAGGTGTAATGAATAATAAAATAGGGGCCAACAAGTCCTGGCATTCCCCAAAGTTTAAGGTTGATGAAGAGTCTCTTATTTATGGAACATCGCTTTTGGCTGCCTCGGTAATTGATTATCTGGGCTCATGATTTACTTGCACCACATTATTGGTTGTCGCTGATGAACAATAAGTCTTTTAGGCATAATATTGAGATTACAGTTTTTCTGCTGATTATTTTTTCTTTTAAATCTTCTCAGGCACTAAGTCTTTCAGAGTTTATCATTAACTATTCCAATTTTAGTTATGTCAAAGATATTTCCACTACTTTAAGCAACATTTATATTGCTACCAGCGGTGGAATTATCAGGTACGACCATATTGAAGAGAAATGGCTTGAGCCTCTTACCGGCAATCCTGATCTTGATGAAAGCAATATCCAATATATATGGTCAAATCAGTTTGATAATAAGTTGTATGTTAAAACAGTTGACCAATTTTATGAGTACGACAATTTTTTGAACAGATGGTACCGTATTCAGGAAATAGCTGAAAAAAATTTAAACGAAAAACATATTGATCCACCGCAAATCATGTTTGCACCTCCGGGACATATCTACTCCTCCAGTGGTTTTTTGATCGACAAATATAACCGTAACTTTCCTTTTTCCGTTTTCTTAGATGACGGCTCCGGCAATTTCTGGATTGGCATGTGGGGAAACGGAATTGCCAGGGCCAATATATCATCAACGGTAATAGAACTTTTACCATATGGGCTTTTGCAGAATTCTGTAACTTTCATATACAATGACGACGGATACCTGTGGATGGGGGGTGACCCGCCGTTTAATGGCAAGAGCGGATTAACTTTTTTTGATCCCGACAACAACTATTTTGAATATCTGGAAAACGGTCTGGAAAGCGATTTCCCTTTAGTAAATATTAATTGCATGGGCAGCTATGATGACTTTTACGTGGTTGGGACTTCGGAAGGTATTTATTTTCTTGACCCGGATAACTTGAGCGTGGAGCAGCACATCAATCACAGAAGAGGCTTGCCTGACAGAAATGTAAACACCCTGCAAACAGTGGGAGACTCTCTTTTTGTGGGAACGGAAATGGGAATGGCAATTATTACATCTGCCGGTGAGGATGTGAAATATTTCCGCCCTGACCAGTTTCTTACGACAAGGTTTTATGATTTTGAACTGGTTGATTCTTCACTTTGGATTGCAAGCTCGGCAGGAGCATTCCGGCTGAACTTAAACAGTAACAAACTTCAAAGATTTCAAGACCCGGAACTGTTCTTGTTCGGTGAGGTGTTTGATATTGAAAGAGAGTCAGGTTATCTCTGGTTCTCGGCAAGAGAGGGAGCCTTAAGATTAGATATGGCAGCCTCTGAAACAAAATCATTTCAATCGGCAAGCTCAAGTTTCAGAAAAAGGCCAATTGCAGCCAATTCCCAATTTACCGCAATTGCTTCTGATAACAGCCTGACATTTATTTTCTTCAATAAGAGTCCCATTTTGTACAAAGAATTGACCACCGATGACGGACTGGTATCAAATAATATTCTCTCTTTAGAGTTAGATGGAGACTTTATCTGGATTGGTACAGACTTGGGACTCAGCAGATTTGAATGGAAAAATCAAATCTGGATTGAATAATATTTGATATCTTTTATACCTTGAACAGATTCAATCAATTGCTTATATATGACTCAAGAGAGATAATGTGATTTAGACAAATTATAATCTGATAATTATGAAATACAAATTTTTGGAAAATATTTGGCTTCGTTTAATGGCCATCTTTATGGGATTGTTTCTCTGGTTTCACGTGGCCACTGATAAAGAATATAGCCACCAGATGAATCTCCCCATCAAAGAGATTTCACTCAAGGAGAATCTTTCATTAAATAGTGAATTGCCGGAGTCACTCCAGGTTGTGGTCTTTGCAACTGGCAAACAACTGCTCAGGAAAAAATGGAGAGAGAGAGGATTGAGGATTAACGCCACACAGTTCATCGCCGGAAAACATAACTTGAATCTGACTACGGGCAACACCTCCCTTATTGGAATAGGCAACCGGGTCACCCTCAGTGAGATAATCTTCCCAACCTCACTATTGATTGACATTGACCAAAAGGAAGAAAAATATATTCCAATAAGAGCCGAAATTATTGCCACAGCAGATGAAGGATATGCAGTCAGCAAAATATTTGAGCCCGATCCTGCGAAGATTTTTGTCTCAGGCACAAGGAGAATTGTTCAGGGAATTAGTTATCTTAAAACCGAGCAGAAAATTTTGAACGGTTTAAGAAACAACATGACCCTTACCCTTGCGGTTGTTAAGCCTGAGGCTTCTGAACTGATCCTTTCGCCTGATTCTGTGACGGTTATTGTAGAAGTAGTACCAGTTAAAACAAAAGTGTTTCAAAAATTGCAAATTATGATCGTTAATATTCCCCCTAATTTTTCAGTTACCACAGAACCAAGCAATGTGACGCTGGAATTAGTTGGTCCCCCGGGAGAAATTGACCTGCTCAATAAGAACTCGGTGGCAATTTCAATTGACTATAACAATATCAGTGAGTTAAATTATGCCAGAGTAAAAGTTGATTTTCCCAGTAAGTTTAAGATTAAGACAATTTCCCCTGACTCAGTTCTGGTAGTTTCTGAAACCAAATGAATATATTAGCCGTTGAATCATCCTGCGATGAAACCTCGGTGGCGGTTATCAATGATAATGGCCGGATACTTGCAAACATTATAGCTTCACAACAGGAGCACTCTGTTTTTGGAGGAGTAATCCCGGAGTTGGCCAGCCGAGTTCACCTGACAACCATTGTGCCTATATATGAAGAGGCCTTAAGAGTTGCCGGGCTTACGATAGATAATATTGACCTGATTGCCGCCACTATGGGACCGGGGTTGGTCGGCCCGTTGTTGGTAGGATTGACTTTTGCCAAAGGTTTGGCCTTTGCAAAAGACATTCCCTTTGTCCCGGT
>JACZYS010000274.1:0-1783 GCA_022570975.1 Candidatus Zixiibacteriota bacterium
GTGGCTCTGGTCGGTGAAAGATATTCTGTGGTATTATACTCACCCCTGCGCTCGGTGCCCAGTTTCATTATTGTACCCACATAATCACCGGGAACAATTATCTGAGCATTGACATAAGGCTCCTCGATATGGTCAATCTCTCCCGGAGGAGGCATCTTGGCCGGGTTGTCGACCACAATCATTTGACCATTATTAAGATAAACATGATACTCAACATTGGGGACGGTGTTGATAATGGTCTGATTATATTCTCTGGAAAGACGCTCGGTGATAATTTCCATGTGCAGCAACCCCAAAAATCCGGTGCGGAAACCAAACCCTAAAGCGGTCGATGTCTCCGGAGTAAAAGTCAAAGAGGAATCATTTAGTTTCAGCTTATTCAGTGATTCTCTCAACTCGGAAAAATCTTCGGCCACAGCCGGATAAATTCCGGAATAGACCATCGGCTTAACATCAACAAATCCTGTCAGCGCCTCTTTGGCCGGATTGGCCGCAAGGGTAACGGTGTCGCCAATTTTTGTATCGGCAACCTCTTTAATAGAGGCAAAGAAATACCCGACTTCACCGGCTGAAATAGTTTTCTGCGGAACCTTATCAAGACGCATGAACCCGACCTCGTCAACTTCGTACTGGGTTTTGGTTGAGAACAGTTTTATTGTGTCACCCTTGCGCAAGGTTCCGTTGACAACTTTAATAAACGGCATCGCCCCGCGGTAACTGTCAAAAGTTGAGTCAAAAATCATCGCCTGAAGCGGAGCATCCGGGTCTCCTGCTGGAGCCGGAATAACTTTAATTATCTCTTCCAATAATTTATCCACGCCCTCACCTGTTTTGGCCGAGCAATGGATTATCTCTTCTTCCGTGCATCCCAACAATTCTACCAGTTCCTGAGCCACTGCACCGGGGTCGGCATTGGGCAGGTCAATTTTGTTTAAGACGGGAATAATTTCCAGATCGTTTTCCATGGCCAGATAAAGGTTGGACAGGGTTTGGGCTTCTATCCCCTGAGAGGCATCGACAACAATAATTGCCCCCTCGCAGGCAGAAAGGGACCGACTTACCTCATAGGTAAAATCAACATGACCGGGTGTGTCAATCAAGTTCAGGGAATATTTCTTTCCATCGGCGGCATCGTAATGAATACGAATGGCGTGGGCTTTGATTGTGATTCCTCTTTCCCGCTCCAGATCCATGGAGTCCAGAATCTGGGATTTCATCTGCCTTTCAGAGATGGTATGAGTTATCTGGAGAAGACGGTCGGCCAGAGTTGATTTCCCATGGTCTATATGGGCAATAATGGAAAAATTCCTTGTCAGAGAGAGGTCGCTCACTTGTTTAATTCCTATAAAAAGCCCCGACAGAATTGCAACCTATCGGGGAGTTCATATCAGATTCTTGAGCCTGATTATACAGAATTTTCTCGTATTGTCAACTATGAACTGGAAGGCTTATTTGGGAGATATATTGCTTCTCTTGAGGGCGCTTTTTATCATTGAGATTTGACCGGAATGATATATCGTGTGCCAGCTAACTCCATCAAGCACGTATCTGATCAGATCTTTTCTACCGGGGATATTCTTTTTCAAATCTGCCGGACTCAGTTTTTGAATGGCCAGAATCAGATTCTTTACCGAGTCATCCATTTCCTTTTTAGTTTTCTTCCAGCTTTTTTCTGTCACATCAGCCGGCATGGGAAAGTTTCCACCGGTAGGACTTCCGCGTCTTTTACCGTTTAGTCGATCAATGACAACATCAATCCATCCTTTCAGATGAAGGGAAATTT
>JACZYS010000274.1:1793-2272 GCA_022570975.1 Candidatus Zixiibacteriota bacterium
TCTTTTTGGCCATTTCCGCGGTCACTCCTCTAATGGCAGTTTTAAAAGAGGGCCCATACCACGGCGTCCCGGAATAAGACTCATTGATATCGTGGATTAGTTTTTGTATTTCATTTCTCTTAGCCATTGATTGGGTTGATTATATACAATTTCTTGGGATTGGTCAATCGCAAAAGAAGTCTAATTAATGGAATTGCCTATAAGGTCGCAATATTTTTTGTAATCAGGGGCGTTCTTCAAATGTGAGTGCCCGGGTTCTTCAGCATGGCACCTTATGCAGAGTGCCTTCAAATTGGAAATGTAATTGTTATTCTTGTGAAAATCAACATGGTGCGTATGAAGGAATTTTTTCAATTTTTTTTCATCAAAATTTGTAAGCAGTCCAGTGGGTATCAATGGTTGGGCACAGGGCAGAGTCCTGAAAGCTCAGTTGTACGCGGCCCCCGAGGCTAAGGGGCTCAACAGTCGCGTGTTGAGGC
>JACZYS010000275.1 GCA_022570975.1 Candidatus Zixiibacteriota bacterium
AACTATTTCAAAACAGGTAAAGAAAATTTACTCAATAAGCCAAGAGCACTTCAAGGAAAAAGAAAAGACGGCTCGGTCTTTCCGTGTGAGGTTTCATTGTCAAGAGCACTCATTGAAGAAACGAACGAAGTATATTTTACGGCCACCTTAAAAGACCTTTCAAAGATAGAAGATGCCCCGACGCAGACTGCAACTTGCATGCGACCGGTAGAGAGCTAAACTCACTTTAGAAATTTCCCCTCGTCCTATCAATAGCAACAAATACAATAAACAAATTGTCGATATTACTCGAATAATTTATGTTCAGCCTATTGATGAAAGAAAATATGTATTACATGGAAGTTATTGCAGAAAACCCCCCTACCACGCCCCATTCTCTTGCATCCATATGGAAATGTCGTGGAAAGTGTTGAAGTTTATATAGGGTAAATCATTTAGGTCACAGTATTCTTTTAAGTCTTTTTTGGCAAAAACAACATCGGCTTCTTTTACGGCACAGATATCTGAGTAACCATCGCCGGCAAAAACAATTGTCAATTCTTCTCTTGCCGAGTCTCTGAAGTCGGCTATTGTTTCCCCTTTGCAAATCCCACACCTCTGGCAGATTTTGTTTTCAACCGGGAACTCAATAATCATTTTGTTATCTTTTATATATGCGTGGTTGGCACATACATTAAGGTCGTTTAAGTTATGTCGTTTGAGAATGTAATCGATATAAATGTCAAGACCGTCAGAAACAATATACAGCTCAGTTTTATTTTTTTTAGACTCAATCACAAACTGCTCAAACCCGCTATCTAATTCAAAACTGTTCAGGTATTCGTTTAGTTCACTGTTGCTGAGAGAAATCATCTCCGCTTCTTTGGTCAAGCATTCCCGGCTGGTGATTGTGCCGGCTTTCCAGTCTGGGATAAGCTCCTCATTGCGGCCGTTTGAAAAATGATGGAACATGGAATAGCCCACATCTTTAAAGGTAATGGTGCCGTCAAAATCAGAAAAGAAAACTGTTTTCATCAGATCCAAAGTTTCAATAAAATAGTAGCAAGCAATACGACTGTTAAGGCATAACTCATAAAGCTGAAGAATCTTTTGTCTTCACGTTGAAAAACCAATCCCATGACAAGCGCTTTTAAGAATGTTACAACCAGCAGAGCAATTATGCCGGCATAAGCCATTTTATCGGCAATGCTGTTGTCAATAAAACTGACTACCGTGGCAACAACAAAGTAAGCGAAGAAAAAGTACCACGACAATCGCTGGAGTTTTATGATGCTGTCCACTCTTTCAATTATCTGTTTCAAAACAAATTCCTTATTGGGTCTTTGCCAATCATGATTGCAGTGTACAGCATGAGCAGGGCAAAGAGGATTTTTACCGTCTTCGGTTTTGCTTTGGTGCCTAAGTAACCTCCAATTTTCCCACCAATGATAATACCCACAATTAATGGAGCTACAATGGTTAAATCTATCCGGTCATTCATAAAATATACTGCCGCTGATGCCGCTGCCGCAAATCCGACCATGAGGGTGGTTGTTCCCCGGGCTATTGAAAGCGGTAAACCGATAATGAGGTACATCATGGGGATAAGGATTACGCCCCCGCCCACTCCCAGAAGTCCGGCTATTATTCCGGTAAAGAATGCTACCACCGATGCAATAATATAATTTTTGGTGGATGTTTTGTGGCTTTCCGCGTCATGGCTATTGCTTTTTGATTTTACCAGTGAGACCGAGGTGTAAAGCAACAGACCGGTAAAAAGAATTTTTGTGAAGTCGGTAGGGATATATTCGCTTAAGAACGCTCCGCTGATATTTCCACAAACCATCGAAATTGCCAGAACCGATACCAACTCAAGCTGGACCATCCCTTTTTTTAGATATTCATTGGAAGCCGTAAAGGAATTTACAATAATGGCCACCGCAGAAACGGGAACGGCAGTTTTGAAACTAACTCCGGCTGCTAAAGTAAGAATTGGCACAATTATAATTCCGCCGCCCAGTCCAAGATACCCGGCAATCACGCCGGCAGAAAGTCCGCTAATAATATATATGACAACCGGAGGAATTAGTGCTCCCCCTTCAATAACTGAGCACTGTAATTTATGATAGGCATTTCATTTATTCTCAGTTTTTGATATAGCGTAAAACTTCCATACTCAGCTTCAACTGCCAGCTCCCTGATACGATGAAGAATTTTATCTGACTGATTCATAAACTCATCTTCTTCCATCTCCTTGACTTTGCCATAAATTTGTGCAATTGCAA
>JACZYS010000064.1 GCA_022570975.1 Candidatus Zixiibacteriota bacterium
TTCCTACGAGGTAGGAATACTGAGCAAGCCTTGGCTCAAATATTTGTTTTAAAATCATATCGTATCGGAAGGTAATTTACTTTTATTATTGTTCGGCACAATACCAAAATAGTAAACTTCTCCAACAAAACCAGAAGAAAATCAGAATTTTATGACCCTTAATGCTATGCTCATTTAAATACGGATTGTAGCGCCGCACCACTATGAGCTTGTTCCTTGGGAACTCTCCAAACTCCAATTCTGCAGTCAGGGCCCCAAAGGAATGTCTACGACACAAGCCCTAACCCGCACCATCCTTCGGAGGGCCCCGCTTTCAGCGGGACAACTTCATTAACAGACGAGGGATTTCCCTTACGGGAAACGGTTTTCAAGACCGCCGTTGCTTTTGCTGCTCAGGCACTTGCCGATGGCAAAGGTCTCAGCTGGGATTGGGATAGAGTAAATGTGAATGGCGGTGCGGTTGCACTCGGCCATCCAATAGGAGCATCCGGTGCCAGAATACTTGCGACTCTTATATATGCTCTCAAAGACAGAGGTCTCAAAACCGGAATGGCAACTCTCTGCCTTGGCGGCGGAAACGCTGTTGCTTTGGCAATCGAGATTGTTTAGTGTGCTGCAACGGGAGATAATTAATTGTAATGACTAATATAAAAAATGTGACTGTAGTAGGGAGCGGAACAATGGGCAATGGTATTGCCCAGGTTTTTGCTCAATCCGGATTTCAGGTAAACCTGATTGATATTAAGCAGGAGTTTCTTGATGAAGCAGTTGCCAATATCGGTAAGTCATTGGACCGGCTGATAAAGAAAGAAAAAATTTCTGAATCTGACAAAGAGACGGTCCTTGGCGCCATCTCAACTGCAACCGAGTTAAAGTCCGCTTCGGTATCACAGCTTGTTATTGAGGCAGTAACTGAGAATCTTGGTGTAAAAGAAAAGATTTTTGGCGACCTTGAAGAAATTTGTGGTCCAGAAACAATTTTTGCTTCAAATACTTCTTCTCTTCCCATTACCAAGCTTGCATCTTCTACAAAGAGAGCAGACAAATTTATCGGAATGCATTTCATGAACCCGGTTCCAATTATGAAATTGATTGAGCTGATCAGGGGGATAGCAACTTCCGATGAAACATATGGCATTATAAAAGAACTGTCTGAAAAACTCGGTAAAACACCGGTTGAAGTTAACGACTATCCCGGATTTGTAGCTAACAGGATTTTAATGCCAATGATTAACGAGGCGATATATGCTAACATGGAAGGTGTAGCTACCGTTGAGGCAATAGATAACGTCATGAAACTGGGCATGGCCCATCCGATGGGGCCGCTGGCACTGGCTGATTTTATAGGACTGGATGTCTGTCTGTTTATACTGGAAGTTATGCATGAAGGACTGGGTGATCCAAAATACAGACCCTGTCCGTTGCTTAAGAAAATGGTTCAGGCCGGATACCTTGGTAGAAAATCAGGCCGCGGATTTTACGAATATAATTCTTAAGGAGAAAGAAAGTGGATTTTAAACTTTCTGAAGAAGATATTGAACTAAAAGAGATGGCCAGAGAACTGGCTGAGAAAAAAATATACCCAATAGCCCTGGAAATGGATGAAAAGGAAGAAACTCCTTTAGCCCTGATTAAAGAATGTGCCGAACTGGGTTATTTTGGTTTCACCGTTCCCGAAGAATATGGCGGGTTGGGCATGAGCACGACCTGTTTTATGGGTGCGCTGGAAGAAATATGTGCCGCTTCGGCCGGATTTGGAATTATGATTTCGGTCCACAATTCTCTGACCTGTGAGATTCTCAAGATATTTGGCTCGGAGGAGTTAAAGAAAAAATATCTTCCCCAGATGGCAACCGGTGAAAAAATTGGCGCCTACTGCATTACCGAACCAAACGCCGGAACCGATGTAGGTTCGTTGGTCACTGCCGCAACTGATAAAGGTGACAGCTGGGTGATAAACGGTACCAAGTCATATGTCACCAACGCCATGTTTGCCGGAATTTTTATTGTCTTTGCCAAAACCCACCCGGAAGAAGGACAAAAAGGAATTTCCTGTTTCATAGTCGATGCTGATTCAGATGGAATTACGCTTGGTAAAGCTGAAAGAAAATGCGGTATTAAGGCATCGGACACCAGACAAGTTATTTTTGACAATGTTTCTATCCCTAAAGAAAATTTGATTGGCGAAGAAAAAAACGGATTCAAAATGGCCTTGACTATATTGAATTCGGGCCGGATCGGGGTTTCTTTTCAGGCCATAGGAATTGCAAAATCCGCTTTAAAAGAAGCTCTTAGTTATTCCAAAGTGAGAAAACAATTCAACCGTACAATCTCAGAGTTTCAGGCGATTCAGTTTAAACTGGCCGACATGGCAACAAAACTGGATGCGGGAATACTATTGGCTTACCGTGCGGCCTACCTCAAAGATAGCGGACAACCATTTCACAGGGAAGCATCAATGTCAAAATTGACCTGCTCTGAAATGGTAAACTATGTTTGCAATGAGGCCGTTCAGATTCATGGCGGATACGGATATATCAAAGAATATCCGGTGGAAAGATATTTCCGCGATGCCCGGGTGACAGAATTGTACGAAGGCACATCTGAAGCTCAGAGAATGGTTATTTCAAGAGATATCTTAAAGGAGTAGCCGGTTGCTTCAAAAAAATCATTTAGTATTCAGAGAAAAAATACGTTCATTTATGGAGAAAGAGGTTGCTCCATTGGCCGTTGCTCTTGATTTGGAGCAGAGGTTTCCGGATGAACTAATCAAGCCGCTCACCGATGAAAAACTGATGGGTATGCTTATCTCCGAAGAATATGGGGGCAGTCCAATTGACACCATTTCATATTCAATAGTTATTGAAGAAGCATCGCGCGTCTGTGGATCAACCGGAATAACACTTGCGGCCCATAATTCACTTGGTTGCTATCCGATAATCAGGTTTGGCAGCGATGAACAAAAAAAGAAATATCTTCCCAGAGCTGCACAGGGGGAGCTGATTGCGTTTGCTTTAAGTGAACCGGACGCCGGGTCAGATGCCGGAAGTACGAGAACATATGCCAAGAAAGAAAATGACCACTGGTTGATAAACGGAAGCAAGTGCTGGATAACTTCCGGCACCAAAGCCTTCGCCTCTATTGCTTCGGCAAAAACTTCAAAAAATCCAAATGAAAGGGCCATTACCTGTTTTATTCTGGAAAAAGAATGGAAGGGGTATGCTACCGGCAAAAAAGAAAACAAACTTGGTCTTCGCGGTTCAGATACCGCTTTCTTACATTTTGATGACCTCAAAGTTCCTGTTGAAAACCAGTTGGGCGATGTTGGCGAAGGCTTTAAGCAGATGCTAATTACTTTGGATGGCGGAAGAATATCAATTGCCGCTATGGCCCTGGGGCTGGGACAGGGAGCCTATGAATGTGCCCTTAAATATGCCGCAGAACGTAAACAATTTGGGAAACCGATATCTTCCAATCAGGCAATACAGCACAAACTGGCTGATATGGCAACCTCGCTTGAGGCCTCCCGACTTTTAATATATGAAGCATCCCGTATGAAAGATGCCGGCCAGAAATTTGGTCACTATTCGGCAATGGCAAAGCTTTTTGCTTCTGAAGCGGCAACCAAAGTATGTGCTACGGCCATTGGAATTTTGGGAGCGGTTGGTTTTGAAACCGGAAAGTATCCACCGGAAAGAATGTGGCGCGATGTCAAACTCTGTGAAATTGGCGAGGGAACATCGGAGATTCAGAGATTAATAATCGCCAGAGAAGCTTTGAAGCGAGTTGAAGCGAACGAGCCGCTTTAAGATTTATAGATATTTTCATTTGTGTTGAGGTGAGACGGGTGATATACTTATATAAAGGAATATGAATATTATGAATATGCAGGCAAGTGCTATAAACATTTATTCGGTAATTAAACCGCGTTCTATTTTGGCCGAGCTTCCGGTACTGCTAAGTTTCAATCTGCTTCTGGTTGCTACCTCTTATATCTCAATAGACCTTCCGTTTTCACCGGTTCCTATTACCGGACAGACTTTTGGAGTGCTTTTGATTGGTATGCTGCTTGGAAAAGTACGGGGTACGGCAGTGGTGATGGCCTATTTGCTTGAAGGGATAGCCGGATTACCGGTATTTGCCGGTGGGCAGGCGGGGATAGTTGCTCTGGTAGGACCGACAGGTGGATATCTGATTGGTTTCCTTGTGGCCGCATATTGCGTGGGAGCATTGGCTGATAAACAGTTTGACCGGAGTTATTTGAAGTCTGTTCTTGCCATGACTTTAGGAACTGGAATAATTTTCTTTTTTGGATTATTAGGACTGAGCAGGTTTGGTCTGGCATCAAATCTGACAGTGCTACTCGATCTTGGCTTCATCCCGTTTATTCCCGGTGCGATACTCAAAATTGGGCTGGCATCGGTGATTTTGCCTTCCATCTGGAAGAAAATTGGCAAGACGACATATTCTGACAACGAATTTAATTCATAAGTCTTTATCCAAAAGATATTTATAAGCAAATCTTATTATAGACTTTTTCACTTTTGTTGCGTATATTATAGTCGTAATCGAATTAGATCGACAATTGTGAATCACCCTGGTAACTTGAACGTTATAATGGAATAAATTTTATATGGATGTTAGGGGTATTCTTGCGAAATGGAGGATATAAAATAAATGCAAACGACTGAATTTATATGGATGAATGGTAAGTTAAATAAATGGGAAGATGCAAAAATTCATGTTCTTTCACATGTTGTCCATTATGGCTCTTCCGTTTTTGAAGGATTAAGAGTTTACAAAACGGCAAACGGTCCGGCTGCCTTTAGACTACAAGACCATACCGACCGGTTATTTAATTCAGCCAAACTATACCGAATGAAAATTCCTTTTACTAAAGATGAAATAAACGAAGCCTGTCTTAATCTGGTCGGCGCCAAAGGTCTGGACGAATGCTATATCCGCCCGATAGTTTATCGTGGATACAGTTCGCTCGGCGTTGATCCTACTGATTGCCCTATTGATGTTGCTATCGCCGTCTGGCCATGGGGGAAATATTTGGGCGAAGGTGCTCTTGAAAACGGCGTATCGGCCGGAGTGTCATCATGGAACCGTATTGCTCCCAATACAATGCCGGCGATGGCCAAAGCCGGTGCCAATTACATGAACTCTCAGTTGATTAAAATGGAAGCTCTGGCACACGGCTATTCCGAGGGAATAGCTCTGGATATATTTGGACATGTATCAGAAGGCTCAGGTGAGAATATTTTTATGGTCAGAAAAGGTGTTCTGGTCACACCAACATTTGCGGCCTCAATTTTGCCCGGAATCACACGTAACTCTGTTATCAGGATGGCCGAAGATATGGGGCTGAAAGTTATTGAAAGAAATGTGCCTCGCGAGTCTCTATATCTGGCTGACGAAGTTTTCTTCACCGGCTCGGCTGCAGAAATCACACCAATTTCTAATATAGACAATATTAAAATTGGTAATGGCAAATGCGGACCTATTACAAGACAACTGCAGGATGCATTTTTTGATATAGTCCTGGGCAAAGGCGAAGATAAATTCAACTGGCTTACTCCCATTCCCAAATACAAGGGAGTTCCGGTTTAGTGCATATTGCCGTTGCAGCTGACCATAAAGGGCTGGAATTTAAGCAAAAAGTAATAGAGATTCTCAAATCTCTTGGGAATGAAATTACTGATTTTGGAACCAACACAACCGAATCGGTTGACTATCCGGATTTTGGCTTAAAAGTAGCCGAAGCTGTGCGTGACGGAAAAGCAGATTTTGGTATTACCGTTTGCTGGACCGGCAACGGTATGAATATGGTCGCCAACAAAGTCAAAGGCATCCGGGCCGGCCTGGCCCTCAATACCGAAATGGCACATATGACCCGGCTTCATAACGATGCCAATATTTTGACCCTTTCCCAAAAATATACTCCCGAAAATGAGCTTGAAGATATAGTCAAAATTTTTCTCTCCACAAAATTCGAAGGCGGACGACACGCAGCCCGCATCCAAAAAATCACCGATGCCGAGGAGGAATAGTAAAAAATCAAAAAATGGACAAGAATATGAATGTTGAGCAAATTGCGCTAAAGGATATTCCAACTGAAGTAATGGAAGGAATCATGTTGGATATTAAGCCTTATATTACACCAATCATATTAGTAAGTGAAAACAACGGAAAAATATCTGCTGAATGCATCGGGACTGGAACTTTTGTTGAAAGTAATGGAAAATATGGAATATTGACGGCCCACCATGTTGTTCATAATTCGAGATTCAATAGTTGTTCGAGCATAGGGTTGTGTATTAAGGATTACGCCAATCCTTATAGTATAAAAAGGGAGGCTATCCAAATAATTGATGTTGGAGTACCAATAACAGAAAGTAAAGGACCTGATTTGTCAGTAATGTTATTGGACAATATCTTTGCTTCACAAATTAAAGTCTCTATGTCTTTCTGGAATCTAAACCACCATTCACAGTCAATGGAATCACTCAAAGATTTCACAATAAAAGGTGCATGCAGTCTCTTTGGATTTCCTGAGGAACTGATAGAAACGACAATTGAGAAATCAAAGAACAAGGAGACCCTAACACCGATTGGACTTTCAGGACTAATAGGAATTGATAAGTATTGGAGAGATAGTGAATTCGATTTTGTAATAGTATCTGTAAGCTATGACGAACAAAGTAACTCCCCTAAGTCCTTCGGAGGTGTCAGTGGTGCAGGGCTCTGGCACTTTGACCTCATCCGAGACGTTGAATTTGAAATGAAGCATACGAGGCCTCTCCTTATTGGTCTTGCATTTTATCAATCTCCAAGAGAAAATGATTTGAGATATCTAACTTGTCACGGGATAGAGAGTATCTACAAAAATGTAGTAAATGCACTTGATTCATTGTAATGTCTGAGAGAATAAAACGAATATTGATTGGGTTTAAGATTGTGGGAATAATAGCCATGTTGGTTTATCTGACGTTTGTCTATTTCTATTCCCAAGAATCTAACGTTATATGGTAATGCTTAGTTTTGTAATCAAAACTTGAAACTTCTGCACAAAGCAAACCGTATCAACACACATGATGACTACCTTAGTTATAGTTGACCTTATTTCTCAGAGTCCATACCCTAACTCAATATGAATTCTCCAATAATAAAAACAAAAAATCTCTGCCGGTATTTCAAACGAGCAAATTATGAAATTAAGGCGATTGACAATGTTGACATGGAAGTCAAGAGAGGTGAATTTTTGGCTCTGGTCGGTTCGTCAGGATCTGGAAAGTCAACTCTTCTGGCACTAATGGCCGGGCTGGACGCTCCCACATCGGGAACAATAATGATTGGAGATTCTATCATGGGAGAAATGTCCCCCAATGAACTATCTTCTTATCGCGCTAACCGAATGGGAACGGTTTTCCAGTCGTTCAATTTAATTCCACATCGCACCGCCCTCCAAAATGTGGAACTGGCTATGTTTTTTAACAATACTCCGCCTGATGTCAGAACAGAAAAAGCAATTTCTGCTCTTGAAAAACTCGGACTTAGCGAGCGCATGGATCATCGCCCATCTGATTTATCGGGGGGAGAGCAGCAGAGAGTTGCTATTGCCAGAGCCCTTGTCAAGAAACCCGATATTATTTTTGCCGATGAGCCAACCGGTAATCTTGATCAGGAGCATAGCAATCAAATTGTCAGTATTTTGAAAGAGCTAAATGGCGAGGGCATTACAATTATCATGGTTACTCACGACCTTGAGCTGGCACAGAAATATTCTGAAAGAATCATAAAATTGGTTTATGGGAAAATTGAATCTGAGGAACAGTTATGATTTTCAGGGATCTGGTCACAATGCCGTTGGGGAATCTCTGGCGCATCAAACTCCGCTCTGCTCTAACAATTTCAGGAGTAATGATAGCTATTGGCACCTTTGTGGCGATGCTGTCATTCGGAGCCGGGAATGAGCAATATGTAACCGAGCAATGGGAAAAATTGGGTCTTTTTAATACCATGTATGTTTATCCGCTTCGTGAAGACTCCGACAACGACACAACTCAAAATGCAACTCTGAATGACTCTGCCATCGTCAGTCTGGCATTGTTACCGGGAGTAGAATTTGCTTATCCATTTGCATCTTTTGATGTAACCGCAATTATTGATGACTCATCGCAGTCGTTTGATGCTCAGGCTCTGCCTTTGGTGGCTACAGAAACGAAAATGTTTTCACAGCTTAAAGATGGACGAATGTTTGAAACTGATTCCGCCCAAGAAGTTGTGGTGACAACCGTATTCTTGAAAGAATTTGAGATAGACTCTTCATCATCGGTAATTGGAAAACAATTAGTCCTCTCCGTGGAGCGTCTCCGGCTGGATTCTGCGGTAGCTTCTTTGTTAAGAAATTCAGGTGAGGCAGTCAGGCGCGTCTTTCACAAAAATATGCTTGACTCTCTTAAGCAAACCGGATACATGAGAAGAATTATGGAATCAGAACTGAGCCAGGCGGCCAATAGTTTTTCCGATGGATTTTTTAACTCGCCGGCAATTATTTCAGACACGCTCACCATTGTAGGCGTGCTCAAAACGGGAAGAGGCAGAGGCCGACTTGAGCCTGTCTTAATTCCAATGGCGACAGCCGAAAGATTTTATTCAGGCGGTATGTCAAACAATCCCACCGAGCTCTTAGCATCAGTTACCAGCGGGAGCATTGACTTCAGTTCAAGCTCAAAAATAAAACGCAACTACCCGAGAGTAACTCTTCAGCTTGACCGACATACACCATTCCAAACCGTTAAAGATTCTATAGAAGCACTTGGGTTCAGGTCGTTCAGCTATGCTGAAAAATTTGAGGAGCTAAGCAAGTTTTTCTTTTATTTTGATTTTGCTCTGGCCCTGATTGGGATGATTGCCTTGACCACGGCGTCATTGGGAATTGTCAATACGATGGTAATGTCCATATCTGAGCGAAGACGTGAAATTGGGGTTTTGAAATCACTTGGCGCATCTGAAAGAGATATCAAAATTTTGTTCCTGTTTGAATCTGCATTAATTGGATCTATAGGTGCAGTTTGCGGAATACTGCTGGGATGGGGTGTGGCCAGAATCAGCTCGGCAGTAGTTCAATTTTATATGGCCAAAGAAGGAATAGAGGGGATAGAACTTTTTGTACTCCCCTGGTGGCTGGTACTGATTGCATTTGCCTTTGGACTTTTAATCAGCATATTGGCCGGTGCTTATCCGGCAGCAAGGGCTGCAAAAATAGACCCAATGGAAGCCCTTAGGACAGGTTAGTCTCTAAATTTTACATTCCTATCCAATTTTACCTGCGGAAACCTACAACATATTATATACTAAACCGATTCCCACTGTTTCTTTAATACGAACTTTGTCTACAATCTCTTTGTCGTAGAGCAACTGGAAATATAAATTTACGGTTACTATTTTCGAGACCGAAGCGGCTATTATATTTTCCCAGTTTACATCGGTTGCTTTCCAGTTGTTCTCATATTGAGTTCCGGCTACGGCATCTTTCTCAGAAAAAAAGAGAGCCTTATACAAAGTGAGTTTTCCGGTGTAATGCATGTTCTTGCTTAAGGTCAAAGAGAAATCTGTTACCGATTCAATTCCGCCATCGGTCAGAGTGGAATCAACTGTTTCAAGAGTAGTTAAGTTTATTATGACATTCTTTTTTATCTGCCTGACAGCCAGACCAAATCTGGAAATAACAAGGTCTTTATCTTTTTCATGAAAACGTTTTGAGACTCCGACAGACTCGGTGAATTTCATCGGGGAGAGATGCCTTTTTTTGGCTTCAACAGAAGCATCCAAAAACTGTGACTCACGACCACCTTGGGCTCGCTGCCCTGCGCTCCGTCACCTTCGGTGAAGAGCGAGCCGTGAAGCGGTGTTATGCCGAGTAGTGAGAAGTAGGTCCACGTGACGAGCTTGCCGTTGACACGTTCCGCGACATCATCACGATTGAATGTCATCGTCCTGTTACTGTACCCTGCGACTCTGGTGAAGCTCGTCTGCTGCTCGTTCAACGCCCGATAGTCCGCTACGGATAACGGCCACTTGTTTGGAGGCGAATCCGTGTAGATGCGCACGAGCTGATCCGAATCCGCATAGGGAAGGGGCTCGATCAACACCGCGTTGATGACGCTGAAGATGGCCGTGGTGGCGCCGATGCCCAGACCCACCGTCGAGACGATCGTTACCGTGAGCGCCGGTGTGCGCGCCAGGCTGCGCACACTGTGCCGCAGGTCGCGCAGCATATTGTGCATGGATTCACTCATGGCGTTGGTGCGGCCGGCCGGCCGTCGTGGCGAGTGGTATGTCGTTCGTCGAACTCGTTCGGCGAGCAGGCGAAACGGATATTGTCTCCATTGCCGCCGCCACCACACCGCCGCCGCGCGAGTACCGTCGCGGGCCACGCGTTGTTCGTACATCTCGCGCAGGTCGCTTGTCACGGTACGACGGTCATTACGGCTCAACATGAGCCACATGACACACCGCACCAGGAAAGGCGGGCGAGGCGTAGGAGCGTGGCGTGCCACCCCCACCCCCTTATGCCTCGCCCAGGGTCGTGTCGAGGCCTTCCCACAGCCGTACCAGCGCGCGGCGCGACTCCTTCAACCGGCGGAACGCTTCGGGGGTTGGCTTGAAATAGCGTCGCACTCGTCCTGTCTGCTCCACCGCGTGGTCGTCGAGCCGCGATGTGAGGAGCCCTTTTTTCTCCAACCGGCTCAGCACGATGAAGACCGCCGCCTGCGCCACCTCCCGCCCCGTCCGTTCCTCCAGCTCGTTGACCAGGGGAACGCTGTACGCCTCCCCACCCAGTTGCAGGATGGCCAGCAGTAGCTGGTGCTCGAATTCTCCGAGTGTGTCACGTCCCATGGTCAGCTCACTAACGATGTTAGTGAGAACCTAATCGGGGAGCCCGTGGATGTCAATAACATTGTTAGTGAGATAATGCCCCTATGCCCCCGTCCCCTCGTGCCCCTCAGTCGTGATCCATAAGCTGTTATAGGCATACCACTTACAGAATCCCAATTCTCCTTTGGCCGCCTGCCAGCCTGCCCGTCTGCCAGGGCGCAAGCCCGGGGTTGCGGCAGACCGGGCACCGCCGCAGTGGACCGGCTGACTGGCCTTCCGGGTA
>JACZYS010000276.1:0-779 GCA_022570975.1 Candidatus Zixiibacteriota bacterium
AAATTCTTTTTGAATCAACTTCACAATTATTTCAAAATGAGAACACGAACCTTGAAACCTGTCACTTGATAGAATCGGCAGACAGTTCCGCCACTGTTTATTCTGACGGAAAAGTAGAAAAACATAGCTGGCTCTCATTTTCTGCAGCCAGAAGAACTTTTTCGCCGCACCTGACTGAAGAAGAGAACCAAAAACTCTTCGGCCGGGCGGCATCACCCCTTGGGCACGGTCATAATTATAAACTGAAAGTCACTCTTAATGGGCAGATTGACCCTGAGCATGGTATGATTGTTCCTGATAACAAGATTGCACCGGCATTAGAAGAATTATTTGATGAACTTGATCACAAAAACTTGAACAGCGAAATCGAGGGTCTGAAAAACCTGCCAATCACCACCGAAATATTGGCCGAATATATATTTGAAAAATTAGGTGCCACCCTTCCGCTCAGCCGGGTAAAACTATACGAAAACGAAAATTATTTTGTTGAATATCATTCTGACAAAACTTCGGTAATGGGGATAATTCAGAATTTTTCGGCCTCGCACCGGCTTTATTCAGCATCACTGTCACCGGATGAAAACGAAGCCATCTATGGCAAGTGCCATAACCCGGCCGGTCACGGCCATGACTATAAACTTGAGTGCTCTCTTAAAGGAGAGATTGACAATAAAACCGGCATTCTGTTTAATTTGCAGGATGTTAATAATGCGATGGCCACGATTTTGGACCAATATGATTATAAGCATTTGAATCTGGAGAGTGATGATTTCAAAAAC
>JACZYS010000276.1:789-2237 GCA_022570975.1 Candidatus Zixiibacteriota bacterium
ACCTGATAAGCACCGGTGAAAATATTGTTTCGGTCTTGCACGGAAAATTTTTGGCCGTCTTTGGTGAAAAATTGCACCGGGTTCGTCTATGGGAAACGGCCAATAATAAATTTACCTTCAGAAATAAGTAAACTAAGGAGAGTCTGTGGAAAATATTTTGATAACCGGAGCCAGCCGGGGTATTGGCCGGGCAATTGCTCTGGCCCTGTGCAGTAACAAAAATTTCCTGATCTTAACCGGTAGAGACCAAAGAGCCCTGGCCGAAACGGGAAGAATGGTTAAAGAAAACGGCGGAAGTGCCAAAACGATTGTTAAAGATTTATCTGCGCCAGCTCAGATAGATGAACTGATATCTGAAATTGGATCGGTTAAGATAAATCATCTCATAAATAATGCCGGTATGGCCGTTGTTAAACCGTTTGAAGATTTAAGCCTCGATGACTGGCACAAGACTTTTGCCGTCAATGTTACCGCTCCGTTTTTATTGACCCAAAAACTTATCGGCAATATGTCTGCGGGCAGCTCTATTGTGAATATTCTCTCGGTTGCTTCCAAAACTGGTTTTGCCAACTGGAGCAGTTACTGTATGAGCAAGTTTGCTCTTGATGGTTTTGCAAAATCTATCCGAGGTGAGCTTGGTGAGAGGGGAATAAGAGTTATCAATATTTATCCCGGAGCAATTGATACCGATATTTGGAACGATGTTGAGGGTGAATGGCCTCGTGACAAGATGATGTCCGCTGATGAGGTTGCCAAGTCTGTTAAGTTCGCCATGGATGCCCCGGCCAATGTGGTTTTGGAGGATATCACGATTAGTAATGTGTAGCAATTCATTTTGAAAAGACCCTTCGACTCCGCTCAGGGCGACTTAGGCGGTTATAGAATTCTGCGTTGATGAGTAGGTCGAAATCCCCTGTGGTTTCGACAATAATAACTAACAGCAACATCATCGGTTCATCCTTATGAATCTACCTTGAATATTGTCAGAGTGAAAGACTCGTGTTTGTATAACTCGGTTTGCCCAAAACAAAATGCTGTTACTTTCATCACCATCATAGATTTCATGATAAACAATATAATTTTCAATCCGTGATAATCTACCCCGAAGCATTACAACTAGTTCGGGCGGAGAATCGAACTCTTCCAAAGTCAGAAAGTAAGTTCCTCCAAGTTGAATCTCAACTAATCCAGTTGGGAGATCATTGATTACGTGAGAACTGTCTTTTTTTACCAACACAATAAATGTTTCGTCTTCTAATGACTGTAATCGTAGGATATTATAATTGAATGAATCGTTGTCTATATATGTTACCTTAAGTTCCATATTAGCAGATGTACAAGATAGTGCTGAAAACGCCCCAACAAGTACAACAAGAATTGCTCTAGATATTAGACTGTGTACTGCTAAATTCAACTATACTCCTCGCATTTATTTGAGTTAGTCTTAT
>JACZYS010000277.1 GCA_022570975.1 Candidatus Zixiibacteriota bacterium
TTTTGTTTGTCCATGGTGGTCTCTCTACTAAAATGATAGAGCTTGGGTACTCTATTGAGACCATCAATACCGTTTGCCGGTCAGGATTAGATCTCACTTCAACTCGTCTTTCATTTGATTCGGAAATTAAAACATTTTACGGAAGTCTGGGTCCTTTCTGGTACCGGGGATATCATTATGAAATGGAAGACCCCTATCCGCAAGCAACCACTCAAGCGATTGATTCAATATTAACATTTTACGGGGTAAGTCATATTGTTGTCGGGCATACTCAACAGGACTCGGTTGTGAGTCTTTATGACGGTAGAATTTTTGCCATTGATGTCGTTGTTGAAGATATCGACAGTCAACAGGCACTATTATATCAGAGCGGAAAATTTTATCGGGTCTATGGAGATGGAAAACGATCTTTGATCCCGATAAAATATTTTTCTCGGCAATAAACTCTTCGTTAGAAATTTAAGCTGTTGGGAACTCTGTTGGCGGCGTAAAAGAGTTTTATTTTCTTGTTATCTCCCGTGCCGGTTATATCCAGCACTTTCAATAGAATAAAATTTGAGTCCTCGGTCAATATCTCCACCCAGTCTCCCTTGATAACTTCAACTCTTTCGTTTTTAGGAATAAATCTTGAGTTCTTTAAATTGCCTATGATATCTGCAAAATCACCCTCAAAAGGAAGTTTTATAAACTTGTTTTTTCTCAAAAAGCCATTCATCTTATTGGGAGAGTTCAAATAGTTTTTGCCTTCTTTGGAAAAGAAATAAATATCATTTTCCAAATCCGTTGCCTCTACTGATTTATTTAATCCAAATGAGAATCCATCGGTTCTGGCTTTATTCCTAATCGGAAGTTCTATGATACCATTTGGATAGCAGTATGCTGTTATCTCTTTCGAAGGTCTTGACAGGGTTCGATCAGGGTAAACGATTCTGACCGAGACAAAATATTTTTTTCCGTTTTCAAGACCGTCGGCCTGGTAATGTTCAATTTTATCGGCTCTGTCAATGTCCCCCGGAAAAAAGACAGTATTATGTGGTCTTACTGATTTGGGAAGTTGTTTGTTCTTATACTTATTCCACAGAGAATATTCGGTAACATAAATATTATATCCGCTGGTCAATTGGTCACAGTCTGCTTTCCAGATTACAGTCATAGAATTATCATTTACTTCAACCCTGATTTGATACGGAACACATGCTTGACGTGATTCACTGCTCGCCCCTTTTGGCCCGCAACTGTTCAGTAATAGTCCAAAAGCTAAAATAAAAGTTGAAATAGCAAATCTGTTCATCTCTTTACGTCTCTCTATTATTTAAATTGTATAAATTTTCTTGTCGGAAATAATAAACAGCCATCAGAATTTTTCCAAGCAGAATTATTATCCGGTTTTTCTTTTTGCACTGATTCCTATGCTATTGTTATTCAACACCTTAGTTCTCTAAAATTGTCTAAAGATGTCGATTATATTGGTCGATAATTATATAATAAATCACAGCAGTGCTTTAGGTAATCACAATTTATGTTGGAATAACAAAAGTAACCTTAAAGGAGGTTCTGTTATGAATGAATCCGGATATGACTCAGGGTTTGAAAGTGCATCCGGAATAATGCAGATGCTTGGCGTAATGGGCTGGCTTTTCTTTGTCGCCGCATATGCATATTTTGGATATACACTGTACAAAATTGCCCAGAAATGCGGCTGCAGCAAGAATGCCTGGTGGGCATGGGTGCCGGTGTTAAGCCTGTTCCTTTTGGTCCAGTGTGCCAAGAAAGAATGGTGGTGGGTATTACTTTGTTTGGTTCCGATTGTAAATATTATTATTATTGCAATTATTTGGGTTGAAGTAGCCAAACATACCGGTAACTCTCCATTCTGGGGAATCATGGCCCTGTTACCATTTCTGAACTTTGTTGCTTTGGGAGTTATGGCCTTCAAAAACAATTCATCATTTGGAAGCTCTTTCCAGGAGAAAGAAGTTTCGAGCACACATCCGCAAAATGTTGGATAAGAATTAAAAAAAACCGGTGAAATCACCGGTTTTTTTTCTAATCTATTTTCCTCTTTAGAGGACCGTCATATTCAAACGAAGGCGGGCCAAGTTTTCTCATCGGTTTCTCTCTGATAAGCTCCTCATAGCTTTGGGCCAGAAGTCCGGCTGTCCTTGAAATAATAAAAAAACCTTTACCCAGTCTCCAGTCAAAACCCATATCAGATATGACGGCCGCTA
>JACZYS010000278.1 GCA_022570975.1 Candidatus Zixiibacteriota bacterium
GCTCTGAGTTTTCTGATTTTAACTGGTTAAGTTCTTTTTCATCTACTCTGTTACCAAGAAAAGATGCGGAAAGAAAGAAACTGCCAATAATCAGAATTGCTAATATTCCTGATAATATATAGATCGTAGAGACGGCTACGGAGATTTGTCTTGATATCCCAGATGTACTGGGAATTATCATAAAATTAAGTCTTTTCTTAAACATCGCCTTCCTTTAGAAAATTGGCTTCAAACATTGTTGTTTTTTAACAAAGTATTCCAAGAGTTTGTTAAGTTCGCGATGAACTTATGCTTTAGTCTTGGTTAAGTCAAGACCAAAATTCAGGAAGATTTACTTTATTAAAACGCACTCTCTTTTCAGGACTTTGTTCACAATCTTTGCAAGCTTTTCAGATTCAAGATTTTGCAAACTGTAAAGATGCCAGTAAGTCTTCTTTTGAAGAGGGATATGCACCTTTCTTTTTTTCTCAGCAGCCATCTTATACCCTTTCTGTCAGTTTCCCGACCCCGAAAGAGCAAACAGGTCTGTTATTATCACAGATGATTCTGCCTTTTCATATATCGGGCGGAAAATTGATATGAATTAGTCTTATTCTCTTAACTCTTTGAGCGAAAATGATGCCAGATTCCAAAAGACAGAGCTATTTTGCTTTTTTCAGGATTAAGTGATTGATTGATAATCTGTTAAGATTTTTGGTGAGCTCTCTCAGCTGGTCAGTATTTGTCAATTTTTCTGCTTTTTATTGGAAAAATCCTATTATCAATATGGAGAAATCTATATTAAGATGAAATTTGTGAAACAATCTAATATTTGAGCTAATTACTCTTGAGATTTCAAAAAATCAACCTTTATTGCATGGAATTGAATTATGAACCAAAATCTTGAGGATTTGATGACTGAATTAAAAGATAAGACAGTTCTGATAACCGGAGCTTCAGCAGGTATCGGCCGGGCTTGCGCCAGAAAATTTGCCGAGCAAGAGTCAAAATTGATTCTTGTCGCAAGGAGAATAGACAAACTTAAAGAGCTTTCAAAAAGTCTGGATGTCGAATGCCATTTGATTGAGCTGGATGTCCGGGATTCAAAAGCAGTAAAGAACGCTTTTGCATCCCTAAGTGCTGTGTGGAACGATATTGATCTGTTGATTAACAATGCCGGGCTCTCAAGAGGGCTCTCAGAAATTCAGGATGGTGATATTTCCGGCTGGGAAGAGATGATTGACACTAATATCAAAGGCTTGTTATATGTCAGCCGGGCAATAATTCCAAAGATGGTAGAAAAAAATAAGGGGCATATTATAAATATTGGTTCAATTGCCGGACATGAAGTTTACCCCAAGGGAAATGTCTATTGTGCCACCAAGCATGCTGTTGATGCCTTGACCAAAGGAATGAGAATTGATTTGTCCGGGACGAATGTTAAAGTTTCAACCGTTGATCCCGGTCTGGTTGAAACTGAGTTTTCCTTAGTCAGGTTTTATGGTGACCAAGAAAGAGCTGAAAAAGTTTACAAAGGATTCAAAGCTTTGGAGCCGGATGATATTGGTGACGCTGTAGTTTGGGTGGCCAACAGACCAGATCATGTCCAGATTGCAGAAATTATAATTCTACCAAAAGACCAAGCCTCTTCTACAATTGTAAGTAAGAATCTGGGATGATGCTATTTTGAATTTTAACTGAGTGAAAACAAAAAATCAGTTGACTATTGAGGAAAAAGCACCCAATTCAAAATGCTCGTTTTCAAAACCTTTTATTGGTTTAAGCTGGTCCAACCAGAAAGCATTGTCGTCTCGGTGACAGATTAAGAGACGTTGTTCATCTTTTTTGTTTTTTGCCTGATGATATTTTAAATATATGTGCCTGTCGTCAACGGCCATAATTTCAATTTTTCCTGACTCGTGAGACATGGCATATTTGACTCTTTTTGCCAACCCGGAACAGAGTTTTTTGGCTTCTTCAATCTTGAAAAATGATTCCACAATTGGAACTTCAAACGGTTCGTTGCCGGCTGTGGGGCGACCCTGGGCAAGGCGCTGGGCCGCAAGGGCGCGGTCAAGGGCGGCCTGGGGACATCGAGCGAGCGATTGGATGACGGGACGTTGGTGGGCGCTATCGTGGCGGTCAACGCGTTTGGCGAAGTGGTGGACCACGTTACGGGAAAGACCGTGGCGGGTCCTCGTAACGAAGACGGCACCGGGTTTGCCAGCACCCTGGAGCGGCTGCGGG